>CAMLET010000051.1 GCA_946479125.1 uncultured Flavobacteriales bacterium | reverse complement strand
AATGCTTGATGTAGTTAAGGTTGACGGAAAAGCACGTGGAATTATCGCTCGTAACCTGATCACAGGTGAAATTGAGCGTCACTCTGCACACGCAGTTATCCTATGTACTGGTGGTTACGGAAACGTTTACTTCCTTTCTACAAATGCAATGGGTTCTAACGTAACTGCAGCATGGAAAGCACACAAACGTGGAGCTTACTTTGCAAACCCTTGTTACGTACAAATTCACCCAACTTGTATTCCGGTTCACGGAACAAATCAGTCGAAACTAACGTTGATGTCTGAGTCGTTACGTAACTCAGGACGTATTTGGGTTCCGAAGAAAAAAGAAGATGCTGAAGCAATTAGAGCAGGACAATTGAAACCAACTCAAATTGCAGAAGAAGATAGAGATTACTACCTGGAGCGTCGTTACCCGGCATTTGGTAACCTGGTTCCACGTGACGTTGCTTCACGTGCAGCGAAAGAGCGTTGTGATGACGGACACGGAATTGAGGCAAATGACACACAAGAAGGTGTTTACTTAGATTTCTCTTCTGAAATTCGCTCAAAAGGAAAACAGGCAGCTTTAGTTGCTGGAGACCACAATCCGTCTGAGGAAAAAATTCTGGCTCTAGGTAAAGCTTGGGTAGAAGAGAAATACGGAAACTTGTTCCAGATGTATGAAAAAATTACAGATGAGAACCCGTATGAAACACCAATGAAGATTTACCCGGCAGTTCACTACACAATGGGTGGTGTTTGGGTTGATTACAACTTACAATCAACAATCCCTGGATGTTTCGTAGCTGGAGAAGCAAACTTCTCTGATCACGGTGCAAACAGATTGGGAGCATCTGCTTTGATGCAAGGTTTGGCTGACGGATACTTCGTATTGCCGTACACAGTTTCAGATTACTTAGCGAATGATATTCGTACTGGAAAAATCCCAACGGATTCACCTGAATTTGACGAAGCAGAGAAAGCTGTTAAAGATCAAATCAACGCATTCTTAAGTAACAACGGAACGAAAACCGTAGATCATTTCCACAAGCGTTTGGGATTGATCATGTGGAATAAAGTTGGAATGGCGCGTAATGAGAAAGGCTTAACAGAAGCAATCTCAGAAATCGCTGCGTTGAGAGACGAATTCTACAAAGATGTTTACGTTCCTGGTGATGCAAATGAATTGAATCCTGAATTAGAGAAAGCACTTCGTGTTGCTGACTTTATTGAATTGGGTCAATTGATGGCAAGAGATGCTTTGCAACGTAAAGAATCTTGTGGTGGTCACTTCCGTGAAGAATATCAGGATGCTGAAGGTGAAACTTTGCGTGACGACGAAAACTTCAACTTTGTTGGAGCTTGGGAATACAAAGGAATGGATATCAACCAATCCGAGTTACACAAGGAAGTATTGAAGTACGAATACATTAAGATCGCAGCAAGAAATTATAAGTAATTCTCGATTTGGGATTTGGGCGAATGATGATTCGCCCGTACCAACCCCAAAAACGAAAAAATTTTGAAAGATGGCATCAAAAACAATAAATATTAACCTTAAGATTTGGCGTCAAAAGAACGCGAATTCTAAAGGAAGTATGGAAACATACAAATTGGATAATGTTTCTACGGACAGTTCTTTCCTGGAAATGTTAGATCAATTGAACGAACAATTGGTAAACGAGCGTAAAGAGCCTGTTGCATTCGACCATGATTGCCGTGAGGGAATTTGTGGAATGTGTTCACTTTTCATTAATGGTGAAGCACACGGTCCAGATAGAGCGGTAACAACTTGTCAATTACACATGCGTAAGTTCAAGGATGGTGAAACCATTTACGTTGAACCGTGGAGAGCGAAAGCATTCCCTGTAATCAAGGATTTGGTTGTTGACAGAACTTCATTTGACCGTATTCAGCAAGCTGGAGGATTCGTTTCTGTAAACACTTCAGGACGTACTATGGATGCCAATGCAATTCCAATTGGAAAAGCAGAAGCAGATAAAGCGTTTGAAGCAGCAACTTGTATTGGTTGTGGAGCTTGTGTTGCATCATGTAAAAATGCTTCTGCAATGCTATTCGTTTCAGCGAAAGTTTCTCAGCTGGCATTATTGCCTCAAGGACAAGTTGAAGCTAAACAGCGTGTCTTGAACATGGTAAAACAAATGGATGAAGAAGGATTTGGAAACTGTACAAACACTGGTGCTTGTGCTGTGGAATGTCCGAAAGAAATTTCATTGGAGAATATTGCACGCATGAACAGAGAGTTCATGTCTGCGATGCTTACTGCAGAATAACGGCACAGGATTACAAATCCTGCCCAGCTTTATAAAATTCAAAAGGTCCTTCCGTAAATACGAGAGGACCTTTTTTAGTTGTGTTCCGCTTGAGAAAGCAAATATGAAAAAAATTCAGATTTACGTAACACCAACGTTTTTACCTAAAAGCACATGAAAACTCCCCATTTCTCGTTATTAAGACTATACTCCATTATACCTAAAAACAAATCTTCGCTAACGAGAAATAAATTGGGGACACTCTTGCACAGAGCTCGGAAACAACCGTGCAGGAGCATTCGAACTTACTATATGTAAATTAACCGAACAACGAGTTGAGGAGAATGACAAAAAAATGTCGGAGAAACCAGCTTTTACTCTGCAGCTTTTAGAACGAACCAAACCATTGGACGCATTTTCTCACCTTCAAGCTTCAGTTCAGGGAATTCCAGTCTGAACTCTCCTTTTCTGCTTGCTTTTAATGTTTGTGTTCCTATTGCTTCCATTGTATTCCAATCGTACCAAGTGATGGTGTAACTGGTCTTTGCAAGCAAATCTGAAACATAAAGCGCTTTTCCGTCTTCCCAGGCAATTGTAGTAAGCGTATCAAAAGGTGCATTCGGATTTTGCTGCAAAGTTTTCATTTCAGGAGTTGCCGACATTGTATAGGAATTGTACGTTCTGTTCAACACAAAACCAGTAGCACTTTTCTTATCGCCAGCTACGTAATATTCTGTTTCCTTGGTTGCCTTTTTAATTCGGCGCGTATGCTTTTCCGCTTGTCGACCCTGCGTCCACGTTCCATTCGAATTTTGAAGAACTTCAATTACAGCAGGATTATTCATCCACTTTTCCGCAACAACAGTTCCCGGCCAGGCAATTCTTGTGTCGCGCTTTTCATCCTGAAACATTCCTTCCCAGGAAAAAAGCCCGGTACAACCTGTGAAACCAACAGTTCTAACATCAATATTATGTGGCGTAAAATTGGACGCTTCATTCGCTCCAATAACATCAGAAACCGAACCTTGCTCAAAATGCATCACCGGTTTTCCGTAAGCCGACCAAAAATCAACATTCTTCTGGTAGAAAGAATTTTCACCTTCACTTACCTGCGTTCCTCTTCCTTCTCTGGTAATGATCAAACGAAAAGGTTCATTCTTATAAGTGCTGTATCCAACTACATCAATATTCTTCAACTGTGCACTTGGATCCAGAATTTTACTGGCAACCGGATCCAGATAGTGAATGGTATTGTCATATGTATGCAAACCAATCAAATGGTCTTTGTGTTGCATGTTCACCTTTATGTATTGCGACATTCTATCATTATAGGTTAGCAAAGCTTTACGCACAATTTCTCCATGCTCATCACTTAGCATTTCATAAGACGCACCAGGGAAATATTGATCCAAATGCCATGATTCACTCAAAAACTCGAACATCATGATACTTGTGGAATATCCATAACGCGAAATATAATAACGCATACGTTGTTCATGAAACTTCAAATCTTCTTCATCCAAAAACATTTGATGCGGCTGTTTACCCACAGAGTCGTTGTAACAATAAGGTAAGAATGGATCATTCTCGTTGTATTTGTACGTTTTGTCACCGTCCCATTCGTAATGACTAAAATCCCAGATCGCAGAAGCATATTGTCCATAGTTCATGAGTGGCTCCTGAAACATGAAATTGAAGTTGATCATCATATCGTTCTTCTCGCAAAAATCCAACAAACGGTCTTGTTCCCAGGCATAATGCAAGCGATTGTAATAATTTCCTTTTTCCTCAAATTCGATAAGGCTTGACCACGCTGTTTGTGCAACACGAAAATAATGTCCGCCCAATTTGTGGTAATCACTGATATCCTTGTGATAAGCGATCCAATCCTGTACGCTAGCAGCCTTGTTTGTTTTACCCGGACTTATCGTGTAGGAATCTACTCCGTTCACAGGAGCAATTAGATTGTGTCCAATTGGCAGAATGATCTTATTATCCAGCTGAATATTGCGTTGATTGGGGTGAAGCGTTGTAAAACCATGAGCATTACTTTCTATTACGGTAAATTTCAGTTTATCCGAACTCAACACTTCCTTTCCATATACTTTGAGCACGGCGCTGTATATCCATTCACCCGTTTTGGTCGGACAAAAACGCACTCTGAATGGATTTTTGGTGGTTAATTCTACCCAATCGTTCTTGCGCACATTGCGTTCATAATCTACAAAATAGAACGCATCAACAGGTTGTACAAATCCAGATTCTACGTGAGTAAAGGAATACTGAACATCCACTTCCCATTCTAAAAAGGGGTTTAATTTATCTTCCGTTTCAACTTTCTTAAGAAAATTAGTGATCTGATCCTGAAATTCCTGAGGAATGGTCAATCCAAACTCCAATTTCTTATTTAGTAAAACTTCATTGGTGTTTGAATAGTTCAATACTTCAGGTTGCAGCTTGCTAACCACAGGAATGGTGGTTGTTTGAGCAAAAAGGCTAGAGCCAGCAAAAAGAAAAAAAGAAAAAACCGCTATTTTCATGTGAGAAAGATAGCGGTTTTAATGAAATGAATTTCAACTGAATTCTTATTCCTTTTTCTTACCAACCGGAATAGAATAAGTTAAATGAACAACTGGTCCTCCGGTCCAAAAAGATTCAGTTCTGATTTCCTTTTCCGCAGAAGAAGGAGCAGAATACGGCAGAATTGAATATGTCCAGGAATATCTTGTAAATCCAAATGCCAATCCAACATTAAACGATGGAGTTAGTTTAACCATCATGCCTGCTCCGAAGTATCCTAAATAATTGACTTTTTGCAGTTCACCAACATACCAACTGTTTTCACTACTAATACTCTTTCTAATTTGATAGAAGTTATCAATCCAAAAACGATCATGAACACTTCCGATTTGAAAAGAAGATGAATTTTCAACGTACACATTGAATTTCTTGGATTGATCCAAAAAAAACAATTTGCTTTTCACTCCTAAGAAATTTATTCTCCAATGATTTTGTTCTTTCGGTAAAGTATATATTAATCCTAACGAAAAATGATTATACCGAAAAGATGCACCTATTTCACCAATTGCCTTATAAGGCGGACCAAGTGTAAAATTAGAGGAGGCTTCGATATCCAAGGTTTGTGCATAGGAATATCCTAAACCTGAGAATAAAAGAACTAGAGCAATAACATTTCTCATAACCTTTATGATTAAGCTATTCGTACCTCATTAGTACGAATAGCAACACGAATTATTGTTTGATAAGCTTAAAGGTCTCTCCGCTGAAATCGACTTTCAACAGGTACAATCCTTGTGAAATTGAATGCAGATCAATCTTATTAGCTCCTTTTTCAAGCCATCCCTGATAAACCAATTGATTTTTAGAATCATAAACAAAAAACTTACTGTTCTCAGTAGCAACTAACGTAATTTCGTCAGTGAATGGGTTTGGGAACACTGCAATTTCGTGAGATACAGGATCGTCCGCTAAAATTCGGACATTACTTGGTTTCTCAGAAGGAGCTTGCGAGTTCTGACTAATTCCCTCTTGACAATTGTGTTTTTCTGCTGTGTACCAAATTAGCGGCACATTTTCACTATCATCATTTTCTTCCACAATCAAATCCGGATGCTTCAATTTAAGGTCGTTATCTAACCCCGTAGAGTAGCATTCTTCACCAATAGAATTACCCATTCGATCATACCATTTCACCAAATAATCAGTATTCGATTGAAGACCTTTAATTCTCAAATTATGACCATCTTGCCAATCAACATTGGTTGCGTCAAGGTACCCATCAAAGCTGTCCGCACTGTAAGAGTTACAAAGACTTACTCCATTTCGTTGAGTGAAATAGTTATAAGTTCTATTATGTACATAACCGACGGCTTTTTCTTGTGCTAAATCAATGTAATATTGATTTTCCTTAATGTCAGCAGGATTCGAGGTTTCTGAAATAATATTTTCCTCTGTCTGTCTACCCTGATTCCATTCACCGTTATAACTTTCAAGCAAATTTTTAACAAAAACGCTGTTCATCCAATGTTCTGCAGCTATCGTCATCGGCCAAAGCTCTGAGTTTATGTCCGTAAATCCATCCCAAACAAAAAAACCTGCACAACCCGTAAAACCAACAGAAGCAACATTAATCTTGTGAACAGAATTATCAGAACACTCGTCTGGTCTTCCACCATCTGGATCATTCGAAAAAAGGGCACCTTCCTCATAGTGCATTATTGGTTTTCCAGAAAGATTGTTTAAGTTTCTTGTATATCTAAAATAACTTTCTTCAGGATGAGTATCCAAATCAATATCAATTCCATCGTCACTTTTAGTTTTGATATATTTCCATGGAAACTCATCGTATGTGCTATATCCAATAACGTCAATATTATTATGATCAAGACTATAATCATAATATCCAGCATCAGGTTTTGATACACTTCTGCCAAACGCGTGATGACCCAACAGGTGTTCCGTATGATATAATGTTTCTTTAATGTAATCAGACATCCTCTCAACATAATTCTCAACCGCCAAACGTAATGTTTCTCCCTGTGTAGAATTTTCAGCTTCAAATGAAGCTATAGGATGCTTCTGTCCGAGATGAAAAGCTTCACTTAAAAATTCAAATTGCATAATGCTTGTAGAATAACCGTACCGAGCAATATAGTAGCGCGTGCGTTGTTCGTGATATATTAAATCAGACTCATCGGTGAACATTTTATCTGGCGTATCTCCATCCTCTACAGTTGGGTCATCGTTATAACAATATGTCTTATAAGGGTCATTCGGATAAAAAACATGATTAGTCCCATCCCAGTCATACTTACAAAAATCCCAAATCGCCATTGCATATTGCCCATATTTGAACATCGGTTCCTGAAACATCAAATTAAAATTTAACATCACTCCATTTTCCTCACAATATTCAATATAATGATCAGTTTCCCATGCATAATGCAAACGATCATAATAATTACCCTTCTCTTCAAATTCAATCAAACTTGCTGATGCACCTTGTGAGATTCTAACGTAGTTTCCACCAAGGTCATGGTAATCACGTAACTGCCCAAGATAAATATCCCAAGCAACTGGTGGTGCTGCCTTTGTTGTATTGTTCGGTAATACATCATATGCATGCGTACTAATTACTGGATAAGGAAAGTTATGCCCAATTGGTATAATTATTTCTCCATCAACTTCAAGATTTCGATCATTATCATGAACCTTCGTATAACCATGAGCCCCAGTCTCAATAACATTAAATGTAAAAGGAGCTGAAGTATATGCTGTTGATCCGCTAACTTTAATACGAATCACACAACTATAAGCTCCCGTATTCGGTGGAGCGAAACGAATTCTAAATGGATAAAGTGTTCCTAAATCATTCCAATCCGTATTATCATTATTACGCACATAATTCCGGTGATAAAATCCATCAATCACTTTACTGGTTTCTTCACCAAGCTTAGTAAAAGAAGCTTCTACATCTAGCTCCCAATCAAGAAAAGGATTCAGCTTGGTTGGCCCAACACCAGGACTACTAATGAAATTATTGATTTTTGTCAAAACGTCATTTGGCATTTGAATCCCGAGTTCAAATTTCTTGAGCTTTTCAATTCCTGTTAGCGCGTCATAATTCATAACCGCAACATCAAACGGGCTTTGCGGAGCGATTGACCAGCGCATACTTTTTGCTCCAGTGAATGGTCCTACATGGCATGTTGGGTCAGCGTGAATTGAGGTAGCAGATTGAATGTTTTTACCATTCGTAATGTTATTGCTGGCATAAGTGGCATCATTGAAGTTGTAATTACCAGCATCAGTAAGTTCAACACACCCACGTGCAAAGGTTGTAACAGGAAAAGTAAGCACCTCTGTTTGAGTTGGAGGGGTAGGATAAACAGCACAAGAATAAACACTCAAAGGTGTTTCTACCTGCGCAAAACTTTGTCTCGAAATTAAGATCAAGCCTAAAAGAAATCTTTTCATCTCTTAAAATTTAAAGATTGAAACTTTTACTTCTTTAGGTTGTTCACCTGTGATTCCAATAACTTCAATTTCTCATCCTGAAGTTTTAGCATTTCTTGCTGTTGCAGAATATAAATCGTTAACTCTTCGATCTTTTCCAAAAGAATAGCATCCGTTTTTGCCACGTTTAATCCTTGTTCAGCAACCTCAGCGGTTGAAGGTACATTTGGCAAATGCCCATTCGCGTCAATATACGCCTGAACAGAGTCCAAAGGCATTAATTGATACTCCGGAGCAAAAACATAATCTGCCCAATTCAGTGCATCTACGATTATCTCACGTGAACGCAAGATTCCATCATTTGATACTTGAAAAACTTTTCTATCGTTGTTTCTGATAGTAAATAGGTTAACCGCTGTTCCGCCTGCTGCACGGTAATAAAGTTCTGTTATACCACTTCCCTTAACGGTCATACTTGGATTTGCATTCCCTCCACCGTAAAAAAGCAAAGCATTATCATTATTCGAGACCACTTTTGCAGAAATTCCATAATATCCTTGATAACTGTTAACAATGTTCAATCCGTTATCATACTTTGCATTAATATTAAATGCCGCAGCTGTGGGTCCAGCATAGTAACCCAATTCACCAACATTCAATCTATTAATTCCACCAAATAAAGTTAGCATAGCACGATTTGACTGAATTGTTAGGTTTTGTTTTTCTAAATTATCTATGAAAAAACTTCCTCCGCTCTGTCTTAAAAGCGTACCGTCAGTGGCAGTATTACCTGTTGTAGAATTAGTAATACTAAACTTTCCTGTATTACCTTGAGATGTGCCTGAAACACTTCCATATCCAACACCTTCCCAATCATAATAATAAGTTATTGGGCTCGTGTATGTAGTAGTTCCGCCGGCAATTTGAAATTGATGAGCTGGTGTTGTTGTTCCTGATCCTGCTACTCCTGTTGCAGGAAAAGTATTAGATTGACCAAAAATTGACATTGACACAAATAATGCCCCAATCGAGATAGTGATTTTCTTCATAAGATTTAAGTAAAATTTATGGTGCTAACCTAAAGATAAATATCTTCCACTTTCCCAAAATCTTAACAAATTTTTTGATTTCATAAAGTTTTCTTAAATTAGCCTGTCTTTAATTTACTTATGTTATGAAAAAACTTTTACTCACTTTGGGTATTGTGGGGCTTGGATTTGCCTCAAAAGCCCAAATTATCTTTCAAGTAGAAGAGCCAGCTCCAATTGCTGGATTCTACGATTTTGAAGCAGCTGGAAGTGGCTGGGGATTAGCTAGTTTATCCGGAATTTACGTATTGGATACTGTTAAAGTATACAACGATGGAGTATCTACAGGAGTAAACGCTCAGGGAAACCCTGTATCGGCAAATGGGTGTAATACTGCTCCTGCTGGAAGTTTAGCAGGAAAAATTGCTTTGGTTTTCCGTGGTGATGGTACTGCTAACGCGAATAACGGAGCTTGTGAGTTCGGGTTGAAAGCGTACAACGCTCAACAAGCAGGAGCTGTTGCAGTAATCATCGTAAACCGTGAAGAGCAAGTTGCTGGAATGGCTGCGGGTGCTAATGGTGGAACTGTTACTATTCCTGTAATCATGGTTGGTCTTTCAACAGGTCAGGCAATCTTAAATTCAATTGGTGGTGGTGACGATGTAGTTGCTTTCATTGGTGACAAAACTGGATTGTTTGATAACGATTTGTCTGTTTTCGATAATTCTTCTTTCCGCGCTGATTTCGGGTCTTTCCCATTGGCATTGGCACAAGATGCAACTGAATTGTCTGTTCCGATTGGGGCATGGGTTTACAACTACGGTGCTTTGGATCAAACAGGAGCTACACTTACAGCTACTGTTGATCATGGAACTGAAGTTTACAATGAGGTTTCTGCACCATTTGCTTTGGATGCTGGTGACTCCGTTTACGTTACTTTCTCTGATTTCTCTATGCCAACTTACACAACTGGAGAGTACATTATCAACTACGATTTAGCACTTACTGTTGCTGACGACGCTGCTGTTGATAATGTTGTTACAAGTAACTTCTTCTTAACAGATTCTACATACTCTTACGCTCGTTTAGACGGTATGGGTGATGTTGCAAAAGATGGTTTCTACCGTTCTTCTACTTTACCAACAGGTGAATTCCAAAGCTGTATTTTGTTCCGTGATCCAAACGCTAGCCGTTTGAGAACTGACGGATTGTGGTATGGTGGTATTACAGTTGGAGTAGCTGATACTTCAACTATCCACATTGAAGATCAATTGATCGAAGGATACATCTTCGAGTGGGATGATACTTGGACAAGTGCTGCTGATGCAACATACACTGCTTTGAACTCTGTTGCTCAAGGTGACGTTGCATTCCTTCCAGGTATGGAAGAGCAAACTGTTTTCATTCCTTTTGATGACATGTTCCAATTCCAGGATAACCAAAATTACTTGGCTTGTATCGTTTCTTATACAAACGAGATCTACCACGCAATGGATACTAAATCTATTTACGATTTCAACATTGCTGAAAACAATATTCCACGTTTCCCAATTAAAACTGGACCAGATGCAGCAAACTACAATCCAAACGGATTTGGTATCGCAGGTTCTATCGTAATTAACGTTGGAACAGATTTGACTGTTGCTGAAAACACTTTAGAGTCTACAGCTTACCCTAACCCATCTAAAGATGTGGTTACTGTAAAAGTTAACGCTAGCGGTAAAGGAACATTGAAAGTAACGGATATGGCTGGACGTACAGTTTCAACTCAAGAAATTACAGTTGAAGGTGGAAAATTCACTACAAACGTTGCTGGAATGAATGCTGGATCTTACGTATTCAACATTGATTTTGCTAATGGAACAGCTACTCACTTCAATGTAGTAGTTACTAAATAGTAGAATATACTTTTAAATTTTGAAGAAAGGGCTTCTCGGAAACGAGGAGCCTTTTTTGTTTCGCACTTTCCGCTGTGGCGGACTCAGTGACCTCAACAATGCTGGCGGAGGATTTATAATCCTGCACAGCTTTTACAGCGTTATTACTTGTTCCAGTGAATAGTTTTAATGCCGTGATCGAGCATAT
>CAMLET010000050.1 GCA_946479125.1 uncultured Flavobacteriales bacterium | reverse complement strand
GATTTGGGTTACCGCTTGTTTATCGATTGCATCCTCGACTCGAAGTCGCTGGAATATTACAAAGAAGCCGTTGCATTGGCAGAATGGCAGGAAAAGAATGATAACGATGAATTGGGATTAATCAATCGACTTAATGATTGTTTGAACCGTTTACGCGAGTTGAATATTACAGCTTCGAGTAAAAGCAAATTGTTTGAAGTAAAGAACCTTCAAAAGCGTTACCGCAGAAGTAATTTCACCATGAAACCTATTGACCTGGAAGTTTCAACCGGAGAAGTTTGGGGATTGGTGGGAGAAAATGGAAACGGAAAAACGTCTCTTCTTCGAATGCTGGCACAAGATTTAAGATATACCGCTGGTGAAATTTCTTATTTCGGCGAATTGGGGAAATTACACGATTATGATCTTCGAACCAAACTAACATACATTCCTCAACGTACTCCGAAATGGTACGGTTCTCTAATGAGTAACCTGAAGTTTACGGCTAGTCATTACGGAATTAAAGGTGAAGAAAATGAATTACTCGTTAACCTTTACATCATTCGTTTTGGATTATGGAAGTTTCGTAAACATCAATGGAACGAACTTTCTTCGGGTTACAAAATGCGTTTCGAATTGGCTAGAACATTCTTGCGTTCACCTCGTTTGTTATTGCTGGACGAACCTTTGGCAAATCTCGATGTGCTTGCTCAGCAGTTGATCTTAGAAGATTTGAAGAATCTGGCAGCAAGTATTTCCAATCCGGTTGGGATCATCCTGAGCTCTCAGCAGTTGTTTGAAGTAGAGAAAGTCGCAGATCGTTTAATTTTCCTGAAAGAAGGAAAAGCGGTTTATGTAAATCAGAATGATAATCATTTGGCGGATCAGCATTCCATTTTGGAATTAGATGTCAATTGTGAGAAAGACCTTCTTCAGCAAACATTGACGAAAGTTGGTTTGACCAATTTAACCTATAACGGTGGTGTTTTCATTGCCGAATTCAAGGAACAGCAAATTATGAATAAAGCCCTTCAATGCTTGATTGATAATCGTGTCGAAATCCGATACGTTCGTGATATTTCTACTTCAACCCGTCGTTTATTTATTAAATCTGAATCCAATGAAATTTCTAAATAAACTCGACCGCTACCTTGTTGAAAATCATCCTTTACTTTGGATGTCGAAAATTCATTATGTCGTTCCAATAGGTGTTTTGGTGAATGTCATTTTCTGGTTCTGGGGTAATTTTGCAATTACTGCTAAATCGATGAGAAGTCGCATTGATGAAGATGTTTTCCTGGATAGTTACGCCATTTACGGTTATTTGCTGGCCACCCTAATGTTCATCATTCTGTGGGCTGCATCGTACTTTAAGAAGAATGCTTCACGGCATCTTTATCCGCTGAAAAAGTTCTATTTCACAAAGCTTTTATTACTTCTGTTTATTACTTTCTATCTCATAGGTGCTCCGTTCATTAGTTTCTTCGCCGGTGTAAATTCAAAAGTTCAGTCGTTAGCAAGTTATGAGGAATTGAAAAAAGAGCTTAAGATGGTGAACCTTGCTCAAGCTTTCCTGCCCATTCGTGGAGATGTAAATTATCAGTTTGATGACTATTTTGAAGCCAAAAACCCGGGGTATAGAATCATAAATCAAGATGAATGGAATGGCTACAATTATAATAATGGATCATACAATCCATATGATAACGAGCAAAACAACGATACAACAGATTTCGGATATGTTGTTCAGTGTTTGAAAATTGTTTCGAAACCTGAAAAGTGCAATGATTATGTTGAAGGTGTTTATGATGGATTTAAAAAAGTTCCCGAAGCGGCTTTAATTACAGAAAACAACGTGAACTACCGGGTTGCACAGTTTATTGATGAGGATAGTTATGAGAAAAAACCTGACAATTGGTATAACCCTTACTATTATGATGGTAGAGGAGTATTTAATTCGGAATACAACGAGTCTATTCGTGCCATTTCAGGAAGTAAACAGAAAATTCAGCGGACGTTGGAAGAGTTTGATGCTTTTTTGACGAAGTATGAAATAAAGCACGCCTTTAATTCACCTGTTATCGCTGAATATTTGGTGAAACACAAGGGGATATTTGATAATGGATTTGTAGATGAACAAATGACGAATCAGGATTACTACTATTATGATCCAATTCGTTATGAAATGGAGCTCAATAAAACAGAAGCAAAATACAAGAGGTTATCAAGTCAGGTTACTGTTGAAGATCTTGAATCCGAAGAACTGAATGTTGACATGTTCTTAGTTGATAATTATTCTCTTGAGTCCATGTTTGATAATGCTAAACGAAGTTACTACTGGAAAACATTTTATTTTGAGTCATTGATCATTGGCTTTGTGGCACTTGGGCTGGCCTTTTTATTCCTGATGTTCTCTTTTGCCGATTTTATTACACTTGTCATTACCATTCCTTCGCTTGGTGTGTTGATCATTATTAATGCGTTGATTTGTGGACTAATTTATTCAGTAGTTCGATCGGATAACTATTTATTCATGGAACCTGTTGCCTTTGCAATTGGAATAGTGATAACCTACTTCACGCTTCTGAAAAAGAAGAATGTTTCACGAAGAATTGTTCACGCATTTGGGTATGTAACTGGATTTATTTCAACCATGTTACTCATCGGAATCTTTGCTACAATTGTGGTTTTGACTCGTGAACAAATCTACGAATGTAATTTTTGGACTTATGCACCTTCAACTTTAATCCGTTGGATGGAAGATCCAGGGTTCATATTTACACTCGCTTTTGTAGGAATCGTTTTGTATTCGTTTACAATCAAAAAACTGATTGCCAAACCAGATTAACTTTGAAATTATCAATGGGTTAATGAGCAATTATCAAGTGTACACTTTACTTGATAATTGCTTCGTTGATAATTGATAATTCCATTTCTCATTTTCACCGAACATCCTGAGTTTGTCGAAGTATGATTTCTGGTTATCTTTGCGTTCATTAAAAGAATAGGCTTCGGCTTATAAGTATCAAAACAATGACAGTACAAGAGATTCGCAAACATTACTTCGAGTTTTTCGCTTCGAAACAACATCAGATTGTGCCTTCTGCACCAATGGTCGTAAAAAACGATCCAACGCTGATGTTTACCAATGCCGGAATGAACCAGTTTAAAGATTATTTCTTAGGAAACGCGGTTCCAAAAAACCGAAGAGTCGCCAATTCTCAAAAATGTCTTCGTGTTTCTGGTAAACACAACGATTTGGAAGAAGTAGGTGTTGATACCTATCACCACACGATGTTCGAAATGCTTGGAAACTGGTCGTTTGGAGATTATTTCAAAGAAGAGGCTATTTCATGGGCTTGGGAATTGTTGACAGAAGTTTATAAGATTCCGAAAGACCGTTTGTACGTTACTGTTTTTGAAGGTGACGAAAAAGATGGTGTTCCAAAAGATCAGGAATCTTATGATATCTGGAAAAGATTCATAGCTGAAGATAGAATTATCATGGCTTCCAAGAAAGATAATTTCTGGGAAATGGGTGATACAGGACCGTGTGGGCCTTGTACCGAAATTCATGTCGATAATCGTCCTGCTGCTGAACGCGCAAAAGAAGATGGAAAGAAATACGTGAACGAAGATCATCCACAAGTGATTGAAATTTGGAACAACGTATTCATGCAGTTCAATAGAAAAGCTGACGGTTCATTGGAATCGCTTCCTGCTACACACGTAGATACAGGAATGGGATTGGAGCGTTTGGCAATGACCTTGCAAGACAAAACATCGAATTACGATATCGATTTATTCCAAACGCTTATCCTTCACATGGAGAAAGTGAGTGGAAAGAAATATGGCGAAAACGAAGCAACGGATATTGCACTTCGTGTAATCGCAGATCACGTTCGCGCTATCGCTTTCTCAATTGCTGATGGACAACTTCCTTCAAATACTGGAGCTGGTTATGTGATCCGTCGAATTTTGAGAAGAGCAGTTCGTTACGGTTACCAAACACTTGGTTTGCAGGATTCTTTTCTGACTGGATTGTCAAGAGTTCTTGGACAAGTAATGGGCGATGCGTTCACAGAATTGCGTTCCCAGGGTGATATCATTGAAAAGGTAATTCGTGAGGAGGAAAATAGCTTCTTTAAAACATTGGAGCAAGGATTGAAAAGAATGGATAACCTGATTGCACAAGTACGTAAGTCAGGTGAAACAATTCTTCAAGGTCCGGCTGTATTTGAATTATACGATACGTTTGGTTTCCCAATCGATTTAACTTCTTTGATTGCAAGAGAGAATAATCTTCTTGTTGACGAAGACGGTTTTGATACAGAATTACAAAAGCAAAAAGAACGTTCGCGTGCTGCAACAAGTATTGAAACTGACGACTGGGTAGTTCTAAAGAAAGATTCAGAAGAAGAATTTGTTGGTTACGATCACCTTTCTACAACAGTAGAAATTGTGAAATACCGTAAAGTGAAGCAAAAGCAACGTGAGTTCTATCAGTTGGTTTTCAACTTAACGCCTTTCTACGCTGAAGGTGGTGGACAAGTTGGAGATACAGGAACCATTTCAAATGCAAACGAAACCATTCGTATTTTCGATACAAAGAAAGAGAATGGACTGATTGTTCACATGGTGGAAGAAATGCCGTTGAAAGTGGAAGGTCAGTTTTCTGCAAAAGTGGATGTGGAACGTAGAAGATTGTCTGCGAGCAATCACAGTGCTACTCACTTGCTGCATCATGCACTAAGAACGGTTCTTGGACCGCACGTTGAACAAAAAGGATCATTGGTTAGTCCTGATTATTTACGTTTTGACTTCTCTCATTTCTCTAAGGTAACTGACGAAGAATTGGCGAAGATCGAAGCAATTGTAATTGAAGGGATCAGAGAAAATATTGCACTTGACGAAAGAAGAGAAGTTCCAATTGATGTTGCTCAGGAATTGGGCGCAATGGCTCTTTTCGGTGAGAAATATGGCGACACGGTTCGTGTAATCAAGTTTGGAGATTCCATCGAACTTTGTGGAGGAACACATGTTTCAAGTACAGGACAAATCGGATTATTCCGTGTTCAGGCCGAAAGCGCTGTAGCTGCTGGAATTCGACGAATTGAAGCAATTACAAACGATGCTGTAGAATCGTTCTATAAATCGCAAACACAAACGTTGGAAGGCTTGAATACTTTGCTGAAGAGCCCGAAAGATATTTCAAAAGCAGTTGAAGACTTGATCTCTAAAAACAATTCACTTCAAAAACAAGTGGAAGCGTTTAAGAAAGCACAGGCAAAATTGGTAAAAGCGGAATTGAAAACGAAGATCGAATCCAAAGGTGATTTCTCGTATTTCGATGCAATTGTTGATTTGGATGCCGGTTCAGTGAAAGATATTCTTTTCCAATTGAAAGGTGAGATTCCAAATCTTGTTGCTGTGGTTGGTTCAAAAGACGATGACAAGTGTGCCGTTAGTGTACTTGTTGACGAAGCTTTGGTACAATCAAAAGGTTGGAATGCTGGAAATCTTGTAAAATCTGTTGCTGCTCACATCGAAGGTGGTGGTGGTGGACAAGCATTCTTTGCTACTGCAGGTGGTAAAAAAGCTTCTGGACTTCAAACTGCTTTGGATGAGGTTAAAGCACAATTGAACTAAAGTTGAGCGAACCGCAACATAAAGCATTGCTGATTACATTTTATTGGCCACCATCAGGTGGACCAGGAGTGCATCGCTGGTTGCGTTTTTCAAGATATTTTCATTCGAACAATTGGCAATTACACGTGTATTCGCCGGAAGATGCTTCGTGGCCAATGCGCGATGAAGCTTTGTTGAATGACATTCCGAAAGAAGTGGTAGAGGTTCGAGGTAAGATCTTTGAACCGCATACACTTTTAGGAAAGAAGAACAATCCGAATGTCGGCGGTGGTTTTACCAAACAGAAGAAAGAAACGGCTTTGTCGAAGTTCATTGTTTGGGTTAGAGGAAATCTCTTTATTCCCGATGCGCGTGTATTCTGGATCAAACCAAGTATTCGTCGACTGAAAAAATACCTGAAGGAAAATCCGGATATTGAAGTAATTATCTCTTCTGGTCCGCCGCACAGTTGTCATATGATTGCGCTTGGATTGAAAAAGAAGTTCCCACAGTTGAAATGGGTGGCAGATTTTCGTGATCCATGGACCGAGATCGATTTTTACCAGGAATTGAGAATGGGTGGAAGAGCCGATGCAAAGCACAAACGTCTGGAACGTGAAGTTTTGCAAACGGCAGATATGGTTATTTCCATTGGAAACGATTGTGCAGACGGGCTTGCAAGAATTGGCGGTCGGAAAGTGGAAGTAGTTACCAACGGATTTATTTTTCCGGATTTAGATCCGAGCAGAAAATTAGACGAAGAATTTACAATAGCTCACTTCGGTTCTATGTCGTTTCCCCGAAATCCGGAAGTATTGTGGCAAGCTTTGGGTGAATTGGTGAAAACCAATCCGGAATTAGCGGATAAATTGAAAGTGAGGCTGGTTGGTCCGGTTGACGCTCAAGTTTTTGACAGAATTGAAAAGAGCGGTTTGACAACGTTTGTAGAACACATTTCCTATGTAAATCATGCTGATAGTATTCGTCAGCAGCAAGAAACTCAGATCTTATTGCTGGTTGCAAATAAAACACCCAATGTAAAAGGAATTCTCACTGGTAAATTCTTCGAATATTTAGGTGCGGAGCGACCAGTTTTAGCCATCGGTGAAAAAGAAAGTGATTTGGAAGAGATGATCTATCGTACAACTTCTGGTGCATTTTTCGGATATGAAGAAGTGGAAAAGGTCAAAACATTTATCCTCGAATCGTTTGCTGATTATCAAAAGCAATCATTGAACGTTTCTCTCTCTAATAAGGAAGAATTCTCTTCCGGAAACATTGCAAAACAGTTGATCGCTGATTTAGAGTCACTTATTAAATAGTACGTTTTTGTTTTGAACTTTTCTATGAGTACTTTGTAGAAGGAAAAAACAAATTCATGTATAAATTCGGTCTTATTCTTTTCGTTGCAATCGCTGGTTTTACAATAACCAGTATGGTGGAAGTACCAAGCGCTAATGATAAATTTAAATTCACCTATAAAAAAAGCGTTTCACCGTTTAGAATAATCTCTACAGTCACAGATACAAAGCTTTCCGAAAAACAAAGTCAGGTTACTATTAACTTCAGTTTCAATAACGGACCAGTCGAAAATCAATTGGTCTACATGAGTATTAATGGCTTGCTGGAAAACGTTGAATACACACCTGGAAAAACGGTTACTTATGACTTGACTCCCGGAAAGTATGTTTTCAAAGTTTGGGGTGGACCTGGTTTTTTGGAAATATTTTCGGATTCAATAGAGTTTAAACCGCAAACCAAAAGCGAAGCAAGGGTTGACATGATGACTACACCTCAGCAAGTGGTTGCTTACAAACCAGTTCTTTATTTTCAGACAGATAAACAACGAGAATTTGATCTGAATGTTATTCCAAAAGGGGAATTCATTTTTACTTATCCGGCAATTGAAAAAGGATGGAAAGGTAAAATAAATGTAGATGGGACATTAGCGGTTAACGGTAAAAACTATCCTTACCTTTTTTGGGAAGCGAAACAAGACTATTACTTCAAACCGTCAACAAACGGGTATCATTTAAAGAAAGAGAATTATGTTTCATTCCTTGAAAAGAAATGTGATGAACTGGGTTTTACAGCAACTCAAAGAACCGATTTCATTACGTTTTGGGGAATGAAAATGCAAAATCATGAAGAACTTTTCGTTCAGTTTTTATTCGATGATAATTGTGACCAATTTGCTCAGTTGAACTTTAAAGAACAACCAGATGTGCTGAGACGAGTTTACATCTGTCTTTCGCCGTGGGACAAGTACTTCGAACCCTATTTAAAAGATATTTCATTTGAACCCATGCCAAAATCATTTTATTCTGTTTTAGAGTGGGGTGGATATGAATTCAAAATCGAAGAAAACACATTTACAGCTAACGCATATTAACATGAAAGTATTAATGAGTTTCGTTTTTGCTATTGCGTGCACAACGTTGTTTACAAGCGCAGTTGAATATCCTGGTTCTGGTAAAGGAGAAAGAAGAATAATGCCTTTTCGAATTACTAAAACGGAAGAGGATTCCAAATTGAGTATAAATCAAAGTCGCGTTTCAATTAATTTTAATTTTGGAAGCACACCACCCGAAGGTCAGATCATTTACATGAGTATCAATGGATTGTTGGAAAACATTGAATATTCTCCAGGTAAGAAAACCTCATTTGATTTAACGCCCGGAAAATACGTTTTCAAAATTTGGGGTGGACCAGGTTATCAGGAAATTGTAACCGACTCAATACTATTCAAACCCCAAACGGTAAATGAAGCAGAAGCGCTAATGTATGTAACGGAAATGCAAATTGAGGTTTTGAAACCTGTGCTCTATTTTCATTCAGATATTGATCGAGAATTTAGTTTGAACGTCATTCCAGCAAACGATTTCACTTTTACTTATCCAAGTATTGGAGATGGTTGGAAAGGGAAAATTCATACTGACGGTTCCTTAACTGTTAACAATAAAAACTATCCTTATTTGTTTTGGGAAGCTGAACAAAAATATGCCTTCAAGCCATCAACCAACGGTTACCATTTAAGGAAAGAAGAATATGTTGCGTTTTTGGAGAAAAAGTGTGATGAACTAGGCTTCAATTCAACTGAAAGAACCGACTTTATTACTTTCTGGGGAATGAAAATGCAGAATAATGCAGAACTTTTTGTGCAGTTCATTTTTGACGAAAGCTGTGATCAGTTCGGAGCATTGAATTTTGAAGAACGACCAGATGTGTTGAGAAGAGTTTATATCATGATTTCTCCATGGAACGATTATTTCTCGCCTTACTTGAAAGATGCGTCTTTTGAAGCTATGCCGAAAGCCAACTATTCTGTTCTAGAATGGGGTGGTTATGAATTCGAAATTGAAGAAAATACATTCACTGCAAATTTGAAATAATATGAAACTATTACTGCTTATAGGTTTAATGTCGTTCGGGTTTCAATCTTATGCCGAAGGAGATGGAATAGAATTTCTTCCATCCGGGCATTGGGTTGTCAGCGACACTGTCAACAAGAATTTAAAGCCAACAGAAGCGAAAGTCAAGTTTCGTATTCAGAACAATGGGTTTGTAAATTCGGATTTTACCGTCATTTTGAAAACTTCTGTAAATGGAGTTTGGAAGGATATGAAGGTGGATAACAATGCTTCATTCAGTTACAAATTGGAACCTGGAAAATACCGTTTCCAATTTTATGTAAACAATGCATTTCGGGAAATGACCATTGAAGAAATCAATGTGCTGCCGCAGCATGACATGTTGATTGAATTGAATTTTGTACCTACTCATAATGGTGGACCGGAAGTGATTGTTGACAAACCAGTCATTTATCTTTCAAGCGACGTGCCAACCAATTTTTCCATCAATGTGAAGCCAAGCGGGAAGTTCACTTTCACATATCCCGAGATTAACTCAGGATGGATTGGAACATGTGATGCATCAGGGCAAATTCAGATGAACGGAAAGCAATTCCCTTATTTGTTCTGGGAATCGTCACAGAAATATGAATTTAAATCGACTTCAAATGGTTATCATATCTCAAAAGAGAATGTGCTTTCGTTTCTTGAAGCTAAGTGTGACGAATTGGCATTGAATTCAACAGAGAAAACAGATTTCATTACTTATTGGGGGCCACGTATGATGCAGTTTGACGAGTTGTTTGTACAGTTTCATTTGAATGAGGAGTGCAATGCGTTTGCAGAAATGGAAGTTTCACCAAAACCTGAAAACGTGAATCGTGTTTACATTGCAATTGCGGAGTGGAATTTGTCATTTGAATCGTTTGTCACAGGTGGTAGTTTGCCTAAAATCAAACGTGGTGGTTTCACAATTGTAGAATGGGGAGGATTTCAATTCGATTTAAGAAATATATTACTTTCTAATAAATAAGTAAAATGAAGACTTTTAATATAAAAACGAAATTGATTGCTTGTGCCTCCATATTGTTGGTTTGCTCTGTATACGCTTCATGCGTGACGAATTCTAAAACACAACCCAAGCCAACGGAAGAAGAACAGCAGATGAAAATGCTTCCATACCGAATTCTGAGTGACACTTTGAATACGATTCATACCACAAATCAGGGAAGAGTTCGCTTTGTGATCGATATGGATTATTTTGATGATAAGGAATCCATTCCTATGCTTAAAACCTCAGTTAATGGTGTTTGGAAAGATAAAACGGTTGACTCCGATCTTGGGTTTGAGTACTTGGTAGAGCCAGGAAATTATAAGTTTCAGTTTTATGCTAACGATGAAAGAGTAGAAATTACTATTCCGAAAATTGCTGTAGAAGCACAACATGATGTGACTATTCGTTTGAGTTTTTATACTACTCTCAAAAATAAAAAAGCTCAACCAATACACTTATTAGAGAAACCCGTAATTTACGTATACTCGGATGAGGAAGTTCCGTTGGAAATAGGTGTTAAACCGAAAGGGGCACTGGCATTTACCTATCCTCAAACTATAGGAAAATGGAACGGAACTGCAACTAAGAATGGTTTCGACATCGATGGAAAACATTATCCTTATTTGTTCTGGGAAGCGAAAATGGACATTTCCAAAGATTTGAGATGGGGAAATGCTTCTTTTATCTCGAAAGATCAGGTGCTTACTTATTTGGAGGAGGTGTGTGACAAAGTAGGATTGAATGATACGGAAAGAACAGATCTGATTACATACTGGGGACCGCGAATGATGCAATACGAAAATATTCAGGTGTTGGCATTGACGGAAGGTATTGACCAACTTTTTGGTGAATTATCTGTTTCAAATGATTCATTCAAGATGGAGCGGTTTTACCTGATTTTTAAAGAAGCAAACGGAAAAATAGAACATTGGAATTTGGATGGATTGAAATCGTTCAAAAGATCTCCAAAATTTATTCTAGAGTGGGGAGGCGCAGATGTCACTGTGATAACAGAGGGTGACCGAGCGGAGTCGAGGTTATCTTTTTGAACTTTTTCCTTCCCGCTTTCAATGATGTTATTATCTTTAGTAAAAAATTAATTACTATGAAAAAATTTATATTACCACTTCTTGTGATGACCGTTGCATTGGGTTCATGTAATATGGCGAATGAAGACGATTACAAAAATCTTGCAACTGACATGTGTGATTGCGTAAATAAGAACGTAACTGGTTTATCACCTGAGGTTCGTGATATTTATGTGAAGTACGCTGAAGATCCAAATCAAATGCAGACAAAAATGCAAGAGTACTACATGAATCACATGGATGCTGCTGCAAAGGATATGGCTGTAATGGAGAAAGTTGGTGAGAACATCGACAACTGTGTATCTAGTTAGAGAAGAAATACGAAAACTTATATACTAGCGACGATAAGAAAGTGGTTGAAGATAAAATCGTTAAGATT
>CAMLET010000049.1 GCA_946479125.1 uncultured Flavobacteriales bacterium | reverse complement strand
TATTCCTTTCACAGATGATTTTTGTTTTGTAGAGGGTTTTGAAATGGAGAATTCATCTGCTCATTTTGAAAAAATATTACAGCTCACCAAGCAACATACTCTCAAAGCATTTTTAACCAATCAACTTTGTGATTTAGATTTGCAATTATACCAGCTTCAACAATGCCCAGAAAACGCTCTTCTAAGTGAATTTGAGCCACCAAATTTATTATTGTATACACATTTGCATATAGAAGATAAAAAATGGCTGATTTCAAGCGTTTTATGTAACGATTTTGAGTTTACCCCGTAAACGATGAGCATTACATAGTAAAACTTATTATGTTTACACCGAACAATACCACTTCACTTGGCTCCGTATAAAATTTCCAATACAGAACAAAACAATAATAAGGCTTCAGAATTTGAAACTAAGTCTCTTTTATTCCTCATTGGATATTATAAGGATCGTGAGAAAATCAAGTTGTTGATTATTGATGCATTTAACGATGTTACAGGTGGAAATATTGATTTATCTGAACTCTGGGATGTTCAATCAAAAAACCATGGTGTTCTTAATCCAAAGAAAATAGGAAGAATTCTGGTAACGCTGTACAAGAATTTTTGTTCTGATATTGATTTCAATGAATACATTTTATTCGTGCCTGAAATAAGTGAAGATTATTTGATATCAGGGGATGACAAGGTCTATGGAATTTCCAATTTTAATGAAGACACATTAAAGAGGATAAAAGCAGGACTGCTTGATGAAGTTAATAAAGGAAAAAATGATGATGATAAAATTGAAGTTTCCGACCTTATTGAATTCCTCAATACAGCAATAATAGTAGAAGATAGAGCTGAACCTAGTGAGCAATATGTCAAATCAATTACCAAATTTCGGGGTAATAATTTAAAGGATGATGCATTTTACAGGTCAATTTTTGAAGAAATAAGAGATCGTCAAACAGCAATAAAGAACAGTTATATTGAAGGGATTGAAATCAATTACCCTATTGACATTTTAGCGCATAAGAGACATATCACATCAGATGATATTCAGACGTTGGTTATAAATAGAGTGATAGGTAGTGATTTATTTGATTTTAACTCAATTCCAATTCCATTTTTAAGTGAGATTAGAAATATGGATCCACAGGATATTGAGGACATTTTACTTGAATGCAATTCAAATTTAAGCAAGGCTTTTTTTGATAAAAATGGCAATAGGGAATTCTGGCAGATTTCCGAAATATTAATAACAAAATGCGAGGCAGATAATAATGCCAGTATTCGTGACATTTTAAATGAGCTTAAAGCAGTGATGGATATTAAATCCATCTATCTAACAGATCAGAGTATATTATTCCTAATTGCCTTGATTAAGCAAGGATTAAAAAGATGAAGATATTACAAGTAGCTATTGGCAATGATTCTGAAGCGTTCATAGAAGATCGTTTTAGAGAAAAAGTGAACATCATTTTTAGTAATGATAACAACAAAGGGAAAACCATTGTTATGCAAGGACTGATGTATTCATTGGGATATGATTCAATATTCCCAGTAGGATTTAATCAAGACAAATTCTGGTTTTACTCCAAGGTTCATATCCAAAACAGACAATTTGAATTTCTCCGTCATAAAAACTCCATTATCGTTAAAACAGGTGAGTTCATGCAGATTTGTAATAACATGACAGACTTTAAGTACTTCATGGATAAAGAGTTTTACAAGTTACCAAGGATTCTGAAGGATGGACAGTTGCGTTTAGTTAATCTTAGTTTGTTGTATGAGGTTTTCTTTGTTGGACAGGATAAAAGAAACACTTCAAATCTCATTGTAAAAACTCAGTTTAATAAGGCTGATTTTATTTTAATGCTTTATTCTTTAATGAATATTGGTTCAAGCAGGGAGGTTACAGATAATATTCAGGAGCTTAAAAACCGTAAAATAGAACATGAGGCTAAAATAAAGGTGTTAAAAAAAGACCTTGCGATGATGAAGGAGAATCCCAGGTTAGCGGAAATCACCTCACAAAGTATAGATTATGATAAATTCAATGCAAAGAAAAAGATCATATCTGAACTTAATGTTACAATTTTTGAAAGTAAAAAAAATAGGAATAGGGATTATAATAGGAAAGCGAGATTAGAAAATCTTATTGGTGAATTACGTTCATTAAACAGAAGTATTCAAGAAGGTAAAATTGAATGTGGAGATTGTGGGAGTAGTAAAATTGTTTACACAAATGACGATTTTTCTTTTGATGTGAGTAACAATGATGTTAGACGTAAAATTATTAAATCAATTGAAGAGTCAATTGCATTAAAGTTGGAGCTTATAAGCGAACACACAACGATAATAAATAGTGAACAGCAAAAGCTAAATGCTGAGCTTGAAGAGCTGCCTAATGATCTGAGAGAAATATATTTATACAGAGATGAAATTGTTAATGAAACAGATTTAGATAGCAAAATAAGAGTATTACAGGTTCAAATTGATGTTATCAATGATCAATTAAAGAGTCAATCTGGCATAGATTCTATCACAGTTGAAGAGCAAGTAAAACTGAAGGCAGAAATTGTGAATAAAATGAATTCTATTTACAATCAGGTAAATGCTGGAGGTAGTCTCATTTTTGAAGAGATTTTCACGAAAAATGATAAGAATTATTCAGGGAGCGAAGAGCAAGAGTTTTATTTCTCAAAAATACTAGCTCTTAATAATGTTCTACAACACCCGTTTCCTCTCATAATTGACTCCTTCAGAGATGGTGAGCTTTCATCAAGAAAAGAAGAGAATATGCTTGAAATTTATAGAAAACAAAACAAGCAAGTTATTATTACTTCAACATTGAAGGATGAAGAATACGCTCATGACAAATATGTAGCTGATGAGCTAACAAATGTCATTGATTACAGTGGTGTGCCTGAAAGCCATCTTTTAAGTGCGGATAAAGTTGAGGCGTTTAACCAAATTAAGGCTCAGTTTGAAGGACTAATCTAAAGGTTTAGGGAGTTAAAAGGGAGAACTTAATCTTCATGTCGGGAACTACAATGTTAAATGAACTGTCAATCTCAGTAATATCATATTTCCCCATTGTGTGAGCATTGAATGCATAAAATTGAGTGTTATCATAATGTTGTCAACTTTATAACAAAAAGATATATAAGCAGTTAGCCTGTTACCTGAAACTTGACCTTTTTGCAAAAAGGCTCAATGCTCTGTATTTTTACGGTTTATTATTTATAAATATGTCTGATTACGTAACGGAGCTTTTAACCCTAATTTCATTGACTATTACTATCTTTAAGTTTAAGCTAAACGGAAAATTGAATATTAATTTTTGCATTGCTTGCAATCAATATTTCAATGAGGAACCAAAACCAAAAAAACAGTTCAATAAACGGCAACGAAAACAAAAATAGTTGGAACCGATAAATTTCCTGAATCTCTAAATCATAGAGCCCACAAGCCTTTAACACTGTAGTAAAAACAAAAAGGAATCACTTTCATGACTCCCTCTGAATTCTACATGGGTATTAAAAGAATTAATCCCCCTTCAAGACTACATTGCAAACGTTAGCGTTCATTTCATCAATTAGTTCAATATCATAGTTCTCTAAATAAGCTGATGAAACAGCCAACCCGTAACCATGCCCTAATGATTCAGAAATTAAGTCTTTGCTATAACCTAACTTCTTACAAGCGTTGGCATGGGAATAACGGAATACATACGTTGTAACAGGTTCATTGAACTTTAACGCTTTTCCAATCATACCTAACCACTTGTTACAGGTTTTGCGCAGTTGTCCCATACGTTCAGGCAATGTGGCAACCGCTTTTAGTTCCTCATTTGTGAGAATTGGGAGCAATGTTTTACGGTCTTCGCTGTAATACTCATCTAGTATCTGCTTTGCTAATGGCAACAGCTCAATGGAGTACACTTTATGAGTCTTTCTCCTGTAATAAACAATTCGCCCATTTTTCAGATTATCCCTTGTAAGCATTGCCAAATCAGCGAAGTTTATACCACGCAATAAAAAGATTAACCTGCCATAATTCCAAGCGTTGTAGGTGTAATCATCGTCATTAGGTGAGTAAGAGAAAAAGTCCCGTAACTCGGTGAGTGTAATTACTCTTGGCATTGTTACTCCACTTTTGATTTTATATCGTTTAAAGGGATAGCTGTTGGCATCTGCCAGATCAGAGTTAATCGCATTGTTATAAACGCTTCTCAACGCTCTCATGTAAATGCTAATGCTGTTGGGTTTAAGCCCTTTTTGACTCATTTTGGTTTCCAGCTTAGTGAGCCACGTATAATCTATGGTGGTGAATGGCACACTTAAAGATTGGTACTTTTCAATTCCAAGTATTGCATTTTTGTAATTACGTGCATTTCCATATCTGTTTGCTTTCTCTATGCGTTGAGTTTCCTCCTCCCAAAATGACTTTACGGTAACCTCTCTTTGCTTTACACCAGCTAAATGATCTTTTACCTCCTGAACATTAGATACGTGAGGTTTTTTAAGTTCAAAATCACGGATTTTTTCTAGTAAAGTGATTTTTTGGTCTTGGATTCTTTTCCCCATAATAGAAAGCACATCTGTTTTTGGCTTCACAGTGTCCTTTTGGCTGTCCCAATCAGCAACATTACAGGAGTAACCACTAGCGAGGTCACGAGATTTGCCATTTAGCGTGATACGAAACACTATTGGATGCGTTCCGTCCTTCTTTGTCCTGCGCTTATCACAGGTAACTTTAAAGTGAATCATAACTACGAGAGTTGTAGTTTTCCACTATCAAAAAATTTGCAGGTAATTTGCAGGTGAAACAGACATTATTCTCACATAACTACAAATCATGCCCAAAAGTATGGACATAAAAAAAGTCCAGCAACATTGAGTATTACTGGACTTAGTTAAGTGGGGAATGACGGATTCGAACCGCCGACATCCTGCTTGTAAGGCAGGCGCTCTGAACCAACTGAGCTAATCCCCCATAAAATATTTTTCTTTTTTTGTGCCCCAGACCGTTGTCTTAGGTGGGTGCAAAGATAGACACCAAATCTGTATTTGCAAGCTATTTCAAAGAAAATTTTGAAAAAAAATCGTGAGCCAAAAAAAACGAACCACAAACCACTATTGTATCCTCTTTATTTGCAATAAGTTGTGCTGCTTCTACCGCCTGATCTACTTTTAGAAAAAATTTCAACTTTTTTTCAGGGAAATTAGAAAAACCTTGTTTCAACTGCTCTATCGTTGCCGATCTTGGATTCGAAAACTCAGTTAAAAAGTAGTTTGCTGACTCAGGAAGTACAGAAACGATTCCTTTTAAATCTTTATCCGAACTTGTTCCGTAAACAATATAAAGCTGACCTTTTGGTTCAATTGACTCGAATAAAGCTTTCAATCCAGCTTCGTTATGCGCACAATCGACAATCCTTAACGGTTCTTTATTTATGATTTCCAAACGACCAAAAAAACCTGAGTTCTTTCTCAAATTCGCAATTCCTTTTTCCAACTCTAAATCTGAACACCTGAAACCGATTCCTTCGAGATAACGAACCGCAGTTTTCACCAAAATATAGTTCAGCTTTTGATAGCCGATAATCTCCGAAGGAAATGATTCTAGTTCAACATTCTGCAAAATCCTGCTCGAACGCTCACTTACCGCTTTTTGAAACACAGGAGCAACTTCCTCATCGAATTCCCCAAGAATAACCGGAACATTCTGTTTAATAATCCCCGCTTTCTCGAAGGCGATTTCTGCTCTTGTATTCCCAAGAATATTCGTGTGATCTAAAGAAATATTGGTAATAATAGAAAGTAACGGCATAATGACATTTGTTGCGTCCAATCGTCCGCCTAACCCAACTTCAGCAACAACAATAGAGCATTTCGTCAGACGAAAATATTCCAACGCCATTACCCAGGTTATTTCGAAGAAAGAAGGCTCCAGTTGCCATTGATGATTGTTTACCTTATTGCAAAAGTCCACAACAAAATTCTGAGCTATCGGTTCACCATTCACACGAATACGTTCCGAAAAATCGAGAATATGAGGTGAAGTAAAACAGCCAACTGTTTCTCCTGATTCTAGCAGAACGGAAGTTAGTATATTACTTACAGAACCTTTACCATTAGTTCCACCAACATGAATGAACCTCAATTGATTATGTGGATTCTCGAAAAAGGAAAGTAATTCTTCCGTATTCTTTAAACCAGGATTGTAAGCTGCTGCACCTAAATTATGATAAGCCGGAAATTGAGAGAACAACCATTCACAAGCTTCATCGTACGTACGAAAGCTCATTATTGTGCTTTATAAGTATAAGTAATCGTTCCTTCTTGTTCTGGCATTGAAGAAACCTCGAAACGTGATTTTCTTGCATATTCCAACGCGTTGTTTTTGATACAACCGTTTTCCAAAGTAGTTGAAATAATTGTTGCAGAAAGTACTTTTCCAGAACCATCCACCTTCACTTTTACTTTTACTACAGCATCAGATTTATTTCCGCATGTATAGGCTGGCACGGGAACTCTTTCACGTTTCCCCTCATAAGCATCACGATTGTCGCTGAACTTCCAAACAACGCTAGCTTGACCGGTATTACTGGCACTAGAACCAGAAACACCTCCGTTTCCACCATTTACCTGTTTTTGTTTTGCCTTGTTTTTTTCTTCACGCTCTTTCAATTCTTTGTTCGTCTGCTCAATTTTTTTGTTGCGAGCATCCGCATTGTCTTTGAATTCCTTGAAATACTCTTCCTCCAACCACTTGGCGTATTCCTCATCCGTCATCTTTGCAGGTTTCTCTGGTTTTGGTTGCGCAGAATTATCCTTAAACTTATTCGGCTCACCTTTATCTTCGGCACCCTGTTGCGCTTGTGGCATGTTATCACCATTGTTCCCACTTTGGTTAAACACAGAAGGCGGCAGGTCTTTTTCCTGTTCTTCTACATTCAGTGCAAACTGTGTGGTATCCACATACTGACTGGATTTGTCGACAAAATTCTTGTCACTATCCGCACCAGAAGAAGCAACAGCTGTTCCGGTGAAATAAACAATAAGAATTGCCAAAATGATCCCAACGATTGCCACAAGTGTGAAACTCTGCGTTGTTCTAAGATTATATACGCCATATCTCCTATTAGATGAAAGCCTAGCGGCATTATTCACATCTAATTGATCCCACTCAGATTTATCGATAAAATCTAATAAACTAAGCGCAAACATGAAAAATATGGTGATTAACAAAAACCCCATATGCTTTAGATTTTATCTGGCCTCAAGCCTAATTACAATTTCAATACTCGCTAATTTTGCCCCCTTCACTTCATTGTAACGCGCCTGCGCTTTCACTACACCCGCAACTCTGGAAATAAGATCTGAATTGGTTGTTGTAGTTTTACTTCTAACAACTGCTGGTGTACCCTGAATAGTACCATCTGCATTGACTTTTAGAGCAAATGTAATTTTACAATCTTCGTCAGAATCTATATTATCTGCATTTGGTCTTCTAATCAAACTACGGATAACATTTCCACCACCGTTTCCATCATCGCCTTCATCATGCCCATTTCCGTTATCGTTTCCTAAACCATTTCCATTTCCACCACCAGAACCATTACCACTACCACCATCTCCAAATGGATTATGCGGTTTTGGATTCACAGTTCCAGATTGATTTTGTCCGTTAGGAGAATTGGTGTGGTTAGAATGTCCGGAAGGAATTTGACCTGAACCTCCATGAGTTGTCAGCACTTCTTGTGTTTGTTCAGTAAATCTATCTGATTTCGGAGCATTCACTTCATCTCCACCACCTCCACCACCAGCATTGGCTGTTTCCGGTAAAGATTCAGGAGTCAATTCAATGAATTCCACATTCATATCCTCATACTTCAATTGGTCAGGAAGAGGAGGCATCGGAATTTGGTACGTAAAAAAATGTAGAATTAAACATACAATAGCCGCCGTTCCAAGCGCAACTGACGCTGCAACTCTCCTGTCCTTTGATAATTCCATTGCTACATTCATAACATTCTCCTTTCTAATAAATTTAACTTCCTTTTGTTGCAATAACAAATTTCAAGTTGTTTTTCAGTCCCATTTGAAGCATATCGATTAACAACTGTACTTCAACGTCTTTTGCCGGACGGATAACAACCATGTCATCATCTGATTCCTCCGTTTTTCTTACAATCTCGCTCTCCAAACGTTCAAAATCTACCTCATCTTTGTCTAAGTAATAACGTTTTTCGCTATCAATAGTTACAGTAAGGTGATTTTTAGGCGGATCATCTGATTTTGGTTGAGACTGGTCCGGAAGTGGGACTTTGATTACATTTGGATTGGCCATTGTTGAAATAATCAAGAAGAATAAGAACAAAAAGAACATGATGTCACTCATTGAAGATGACTCCACATGCGGAACTGCTTTTTTTCTTCTTTCAATAGCCATATCGAAATTATTTACCGACTAAAACTAGCCGCCTTTCGTTGCAATCACAAACTTCAAATTGTTTTTCAATCCCATTTGAAGCAGGTCGATCAACAATTGCACTTCAACATCCTTCGCTGGACGAATAACAACCATATCATCACCCAATTCCTGCGTTTTTCTAACAATCTCACCTTCCAATTTATCAATATCCACCTGATCTTTATCAATGTAGTAGCGCTTTTCGCTATCAATAGTCACTGTCAAGTGGTTTTCTGGAGTATTGGTTGTTGTTTTGGCCTCGGGAAGCGGAACTTTTATCACGTTCGGATTTGCCATTGTTGATATAATCAAGAAGAACAAAAACAAAAAGAACATGATGTCACTCATCGACGAGGATTCGACGTGAGGAACAGCCTTTTTTCTTCTTTGAATAGCCATAACTAGCTTGGTCTTTGAATGATATTAACGAACTCTAAATTCACTTTCTGTGCACGCAAAACGAACTTATCGATCAACGCATTCAAACCGTGGTAAGCAGCATAAGCTACCAATCCAACAGCCAAACCAGCTCCTGAACAGATCATTTTCTCATACAACCCCCCAGAGATCGTACTAATTGAAATATTTCCATCTGTTGAGATGTTGTAGAAGATCTTAATTACCCCGGCAATTGTACCGATAAACCCGAAAATCGGAGCGATACTGGCAATCATGCTCAACTGCCCCATTCCTTTCTCCATTTTTCCAATTTCGATGTTCACCACTTTCTCCATGTTCGACTCAATTTCAGAAACTGGTCGACCAACTGTCATAATACCTTCCGTAACAACAGCACCAAAAGAAGTTTGATCGTGAGCAACAGCATTCAACGATTCTTTCACATTACCTTTTGACAACTCACCACGGATACTTCCAATTAATCCAGGATTAAAAGCTGTAACGCGCTTAATATATCTATATCGTTCAATAATCAAATAAATAACATAGAACAACAAAAGCAAAATAGGAACCATGAAAGCCCCACCCTTCATTAAGAACTCAAACCAGGAAACGTGTTCACCAGCTTTCGCAGCGCCTTCTTCAGCAGCTTTCTTTGCCGTATCAGCACCTTCAGTTGAAATTTGAGCGATACTCATTACAGGAACACTCAATAGAAAAAGCAGCAATGCACTTATTTTTTTCATTTGTATTTTTTTCATCTGGATATAATTGTAGTCTATATAACAACTTTCAAAGTTAAACCCTCAATACCGTTAGATAAGACAGCAAACCAAATAGATATTCACACTAATTTGTTTACAGGTATTGGGTAAATCTACAATCGTAACGTGAAGATAAGTGAAGGTTACTAGCGGAGGACTTTTTTATGATTTTTTAGGCTGCTCTCTCTCTTTACTTTTTTCCTTGATGAAAAAAGTAACAAAATCAAGTTCATTTCAAGCCGTTCGGGAAAAGCAACTTGTTTCTATTTAGCAACAAAGTATAGAAATTTTGTAGCCAAAATTTCAAACGTAAACGCCTTTATGCAAAATCACGAAACCATTGCTTTTCTTTTCCTCACTTCAAGAAATGAACCTCACTGAGAAGTTCTAGGGAAATCTATTCTTCTGTAACGGAAACCGTCTTTTCTTGATTTCGTTTTCTAGATAATGAAAAATTAAGCCAAAGAAGACCAATTAAAGCGGCAAATAAAGAAGAAACAAGAATGCAAAACTTACCTTGATCAATAGTTTTAGAATTATCAAAAGCAAGGAGAGTTACAAAAATTGACATTGTAAAACCAATTCCAGCAAGCATTCCCACACCAATCAATTGCAGCCATTTCACTCTACCAGGCAAAGAAGCAAACTTCAACTTTACAGCAATGAATGAAAACAAAAAGATGCCTACTGGTTTCCCAAGTATCAATCCAACAAGAATTCCTAATCCAACAGGTGCTGTAAGCGATGCTTGCCAATCTGCAGAAATGACAATAGCTGTATTTGCCAAAGCGAAAATGGGAAGAATGATAAAAGGGACAGGAAAATGGAGCATTTTCTGTAAGATTTCAGACGGACTTGTTTTTCCGTTCTTTTGATAAGATGGTAGAGCAAAGGCAAACAAAACTCCAGCAATGGTAGAATGTACTCCTGAAAAATGCATAAAATACCACATTGCTATTCCGAGAGGGATGTAAACCAGCAGATTAGTGACTTTCAACTTATTCAAAAGCAACAACAAGGAAAAGATTCCAATGGAAATCAATAGATAAGTCCAAAGAATGGTTTTGGTGTAGAAAATGGCAATTACCAGAACAGCACCCAAATCATCGATTACCGCTAAGGCTGTGAGAAAAACTTTCAATGAAAGGGGAACACGATTCCCAAGTAATGACAAAATCCCCAATGCAAATGCAATGTCAGTTGCCATCGGAATCCCGAAACCATTAATAGTCGGTTTTGAAATATTGAAGATTACGAAAAACAAAGCAGGAACAAGCATTCCACCCAGCGCACTAACAATTGGCAAAGAAGCGTTTTTCAAACTTGAAAGTTCTCCAACCTTAAACTCACGTTTCAATTCTAACCCTATGAGCAGAAAGAAAATTGACATGAGCACATCATTGACCCAATGTTCAAGATTCATCGGTCCAAGACCCTTCTCCCAGAAATGAATGTATGATTCTCCAAAAGAAGAATTCGCAAGGATAAGAGAAAGAATCGTGAAGAAGATGAGTGTTAACCCTCCCGATTTCTCGCTTTCGAAAAATTGCTTAAACAGGTTCTTTCTCCTGTTTTTAGCCATCATGATTTACACTAATTGATTCAATGCAATTTCAAACGCCGCTTTTGCAATTCCTGTTTTTCCTGGATTCACCGCATGTGTTTTTACCATTGCCTCACGGATGATTGCTGAAGTATCTTCAAAAATTCCTGCGTCAGTGATTTCTTTCAAATCATTACTCATTAAATAAGCGAATACACGTGCCATTCCACAATTTGAGATAAAGTCAGGAATAACAGCCGTTTGATTATCTGCGAAATCAGCGATTGGTCCGAAGAAAATTTCTTTATCCGCAAACGGAACATTCGCTCCGGCTGCAATAACTTCCATTCCTGATTTCACCATGCGCTCTACCTGATCCTGAGTAATCAAACGAGAAGCAGCACATGGAACAAA
>CAMLET010000048.1 GCA_946479125.1 uncultured Flavobacteriales bacterium | reverse complement strand
TCAGTATGATGAGTTTTCTTTTTTATCCGGATTTTGGAACTTTGAGAGAAGAATCTTTACAGCTAAAAAGTTCAACAACGATACCCTGTATTGGTTCGATTATAGCAGAGATTCTGCGGTAAACAAGAGCTACAGTAATGCAAGAATCAGCGAGGATGAATTTGCAATAACAGAAAGTATTCAACCTCATTTTGGTTTTTCTCATCCTTCTGATTTGACATATGTTTTCGATCCCGATGATTCCTTAAACTGGAACAAGACCTTTGTTTATGATCGAATTTTGGTGAGAGAGAATGACAGTTTCAGAATTGAAGAAACAGGTGGAAACGTACTGTTTTCTTCACAAGGAAATGCTGAGCCGATAAATGATGGACTTTTTTACATTTCCGGAGAATCGAAAGCCTTGATTGTCGACAGGGACGGGAAAGTTTTACATGAACTCCCTCTTGGGAATGTGATACGATGTGAAGACCGATCGATGTTGATCCAAACTTCAGATTCCATTTACTGGTATTCCAGCACCTTTAAAAAGTTAAATGTTGTTCCCACTGGAAAATTGAGTTCGGTTCTGGGGAATCATTGGTTAGTTGAACGAACTGATGAACGCAATATTTATTCTCCAACAGGTAGTTTCCTAACCGCTTTGTTCGAAGGTGAAATAATCACGTTGAACGGATGGTTGATGAATAAAACTGAAAAAAGTTTTGACTATCGTTTACCTTCCGAAAAGGCAACCCTGCACTTCAATGTAAAACCTGAAGAAAGCAACCATTTGCTCTTTAGCAAAATTAAAGAATACCATGTGGTTTATGATTCAAAGGGAAATTTACGATTAAATAAAAATGAAAAATTGACTTCCAAACGCGAGAAAGGCAGTTATACTATTTTCAATAACAAAAAAGCTTTTGTGGTACTGGACGAGTTTGGGAACAGACTTTACGAAAACAATAAATTCAAATCTGTAGAAGAGCTTGATGGAGTACTTTTTGTTGAGCTTTCAGACACAGTTATACAGTTGAAAACTGCAAAAAAAGAACTTCTGATATCAGGTATGGAAACAGAAAATGTGTCACCTTGGCAATTAGGCGTTGAAAAACAGGTTCCATTACCTCGTAAAAAAGGAGCAGCATTCTATTATGGTCAGACCATTGTTCCAGCAATCTATGATAACGTTTATGTTGTTGGACAGCGTTTTGTAATTGTTCAATCTGGGAATGCATTTCTGACCTATGAAGTTGGTGTTGGTTTTGTTCGTGCTCCGTTGCCTGTGAACTAAATTTCCATAGAAAAACAAGTTCGGATTGTTTAGACGTGCTATCTTTGGCTCATGGCGCATTTTAAGAATGACTATTTAAAGTTCTTTATGGAGTTGGCGGCGAACAATAACAAAGATTGGTTCGACGAAAACAGAAAGCGTTACGAAGATTTTGTAAAGAAACCATTTGCAGAATTTGTAACCAAAGTCATTGCTGAAGTAGCGAAAACAGATTCGCGTTATAAGGATTTGACCGCCTCTGAATGCATCTTCAGAATCAATAGAGATATTCGATTTTCAAAAGATAAAACACCGTATAAGCTATACATGTCGGCCGTAATTTCTCCAAATGGAAGAAAATCGGATTCTATACACGGTATTTATTTCGAATTGACACCCGAAGCTGTTCGTGTTTATGGTGGAATTTATGAAATAGATAAAGAACGTCTATTGTTGCTTCGGGAAGGGATTGCCGAAAATCTGAATGCTTTTGAAAAAGTAATTTCGTCTAAAACGTTTGTAGAAACTTTTGGTGAGATCAAAGGCGACAAAAACAAGGTATTGCCTGCTGAGCTGAAAGAAGCAGCGGCACAACAACCCTTGATCTACAACAAGCAATTTTATGTGTTAACCGAATTTCCAGCAAGTTTGATCACTTCGGATAACATTATCGATACGCTCATGCACTGCTACAAAGCCATTGCGCCGCTAGAGCAATTTTTTAATCAATTCATAGAAAGAAAGTAATGAAACATGTTACACTTTTAGTTTCGGTTTTTTTCATTTTTGGAGCTGCGTTTGCTCAAAAGAAAACCTTGACATTGTCAGAATCTGTATTGCAGCAATACCGTAATTTCCGACCAGAAGCATTGGATGGTGTTTCCTGGATCCCGGGAACTGATGTTTACGTTTATATCTCTGAGAATGGGCTGTCACTTACAAAAGTGAGTGTGAAGAAGAACACTGAAGAAGTGTTTTTGAAAATACAGGATGTAAATACCGCACTTTCTGCTGAATTGGGAAGTTTCTATGGTTATTCATGGAAGAATGCAGAAGAAATGTTTGTTACAGATGGTGAAAAATACTATTTGTTCAATACAACAACAAAAAAAGGAAAGCTTCTGAATACAGCTCCTGCTGGGGCGGCGAATGGTGTTTTCAATGAGGCAAGTGGGCATTTTGCTTACACAATGGAGAACAATCTGTTTTTGAATACCGCGAGTGACGAAAAACGAATTGTTGCTTCTAATGAAGACAAGAATATTGTTTCAGGGCAGTCAATTGCGCGTCAGGAATTCGGAATCACTAACGGAATTTTCTTTTCGCCGAAAGGAAACCTTGTAGCATTCTATCAAAAAGATGAGACGAATGTAAAAATGTATCCTTTGGAAGACATTACAAAAACTCCAGCCGAGTTGATGGAGATCAAATATCCAATGGCTGGACAAGGTTCTGAAAAGCCAAAAGTAGGAGTTTACAATATTTCTACTTCAAAAACAGCATGGATTTCACCTGAAAGTGGTTCGGATAGCTATTTGACAAATGTTTCATGGACACCTGATGAAAAATACGTTCTGGTTGCAGAAGTGAATCGCGATCAAAATGAAATGTGGTTGAATTTATACGATGCCGTTTCTGGAGCTAAGATCAAGACCTTGGTTCACGAAAGCGATTCAAAATGGGTAGAGCCGGAACATGCTGCGTTTTTCCCTTCTGCAACATCTAATAACTTTGTTTGGATTTCAGAAACGGATGGATTTAACAACTTGTATTACTACGATATTCAAGGAAATCTGATCAAGAAATTGACTTCAAACAAATTTGTAACAAAAGAAATTTTGACTTCAATTAAAGGCGGAAAAGAAATCGTTTTTGCTGCGACAGGAACGAGTCCGTTAAATACATTGTATTACTCTGTTGACTTAAAAGGAGTACAACGTTGCTTAACACTTGAAGAAGGTACGCATTCAATTTCCATCAATTCGACTGCTACGCATTTCATTGATCAGTATTCATCACATACTGTTATCGGTAAATCAGAGTTGAAGAGTATTAACGGAAAGATTGTTCGCAACCTCAAAACTTCTAAAAACAAACTGGCTGAGTATTCAATTGGAACAGCTGACATTGGTCAAATTACGGCAAAAGACGGAACTACACTTTACACACGTCTGATCAAGCCAAGTAACTTCGATCCGAACAAGAAGTATCCTGTTATGGTTTACGTTTATGGTGGACCGCATGCACAAATGATTACGAATTCTTGGTTAGACGGAGCGAATCTTTGGATGTACTGGATGGCTGAACAAGGATATTTGGTTTTCACGGTTGATAATCGTGGTTCAGGAGAACGCGGAAAAGCATTTGAGCAGCAAATTCACCGTCAGTTGGGAACAGTGGAAATAGAAGACCAAATGTCTGGAGTGGAATATCTAAAATCATTGCCGTATGTTGATGGAAATCGCTTAGCGGTTCATGGTTGGTCGTTTGGTGGATTTATGACTACATCTTTAATGCTTCGTCAAGCCGGAACGTTTAACGTTGGTGTTGCAGGTGGCCCGGTTACAGATTGGAAATACTATGAAGTAATGTACGGTGAGCGTTACATGGACAGACCTGAAGAAAATGCAAAAGGATACGAAAATTCTTCGTTGTTTACTTATGCAAATCAGTTGAAAGGAAAATTATTGCTTATTCACGGAACTGTAGACCCAACGGTAGTTCCACAACACAATTACGCTTTGGTAAAGAAGTTTATTGATCTTGGAATCCAAATGGATTTCTTTCCTTATCCAATGCACGAACACAATGTGCGTGGAAAAGATAGAGTACACTTGATTCAGAAAGTACTTCAATACGTTATTGATAATAACGAATAAGTAAATTTAAAAATGATTAGAGTGGACTTCGGTTCACTCTTTTTTTTTGTTTTAACAAAATATATGACTAGATTTGTCATGTAATATTTTGTCAAATGAAAGTGTTGTTGCAAACTGCCAGAAAGAAAAAAGGTATTCGTTCAAGAGAATTGGCGAGTATGCTTGGTGTTGATCAAAGTTTGATAAGTAAGTTCGAAAACAACAAGCGGACACCTTCTCAGGCTCAATTGATAAAACTCTCAGAAGTTCTGGATATTCCTTTTGATGAATTGATGAAGGAGTATTTGAAGGAGAAGATTGTTCGTGAGCTTTATCAATTCCCATATGCTGATGAAGTCTTGAACATGGTAAGTGACGTATTGGCAAGTTACAATCCATACCGAATGGTAATTAATCCGGAAGTAGAGCCAATGCTTGAAAATATAGATTCAATGAAAGCTCAACTGGATAAACTTAGAAAGTTTGAAAACTATAGAGTTACTGAGGCTTTATCTACAGAGTATACATTTGAAAGCAATAGAATAGAAGGGAATACATTAACACTTCAGGAAACGGCTCTTGTTGTGAGTGAAGGAATTACCATTTCAGGTAAATCTATGCGAGAGCATTTGGAAGCAATCAATCATTCGGATGCGATCGAATACATGTATGATTTGGTGAAGAACATCACTGTAATCGGTGAAAGAGAATTACTTCAATTACATAGCTTAGTTCTTAGAGGAATTAAACCAGAATACGCTGGTAAATACAGGAATGTTCAGGTAATGATCCAGGGAAGTGCTCATATGCCTCCAGCGCCTTATTTGGTTCAAAAGGAAATGGAAGAATATTTTATTTGGTACAACAACAATAGGAAAATACTTCATCCAATTGTGCTTGCAGCTGAAATGCACGAGCGTTTAGTTACAATTCATCCTTTCATTGACGGAAACGGAAGAACATCGCGCTTAATAATGAACGTTATTCTTCTTCAGCATGGTTATGTGATTGCAAATATTAAAGGTGATCACGTTTCGAGGTCAAACTATTACAGTGCGCTGGAAAAAGTTCAGGTTCAGCAAGAAAAAGATGATTTTATTCGTTTAGTGGTTGAAACCGAAAAAGCATGCTTAGAGCGTTACCTTTCAATTTTAGTTTAGAACAAAACAAAGACAGAAATTTCTAACAGAGTTTCTGTCTTTTCTAAATTATTTAGCAACCTAAACCTTATCTTTGCACCAAAATTGGTTTATGGCATCTACGGTTGCGAATAGCAAGGTTAAAACAGAAAAGCAAGTATTGTTAAAAGGTTTCGAATTGATGGCAACGGCAAAAACGTTGGCTGAAAAGTACGAGGCAAATAAGGAAATTACTGCAAAATATGTACACGCAACTTCGCGCGGACATGAAGCTATTCAGCTTGCCGTTGGGATGCAATTAAAACCACAAGACTGGGTTTCTCCATATTACCGAGACGATAGTATTTTACTTGGACTTGGCATGACTCCATACGAGTTGATGCTTCAAGTTTTTGCGAAGAAAGACGATCCGTTTTCCGGCGGTAGAACATATTATTCTCACCCTTCTTTGAACCGTGAAGGGTTTCCTAAAATTCCTCACCAAAGTTCTGCTACGGGAATGCAGGCAATTCCAACTACAGGTATTGCAATGGGAATTCAGTACAAAGAAAAAACAGGTTTAGCTGAAGATTTTGGTGGTGAAAATCCTGTTGTAGTTTGTTCACTAGGTGATGCCTCTTGTACAGAAGGTGAAGTGTCTGAAGCACTTCAAATGGCTGCTTTGAAACAGTTTCCAATTGTTTACCTGGTTCAGGATAACGGTTGGGATATTTCTGCAAATGCGGAAGAAACCAGAGCACAGGATATGACTTACTATGCACAAGGTTTTAAAGGAATTGAGGTTAGAACAATTGATGGAAGTGATTTTGATTTGTCGTTTCAAACTGTAAAAGAAGTATTTGATATTGTTCGTAAGGAACGTCGTCCATTTATCATTCACGCTAAAGTCCCATTGCTTGGTCACCATACTTCTGGTGTTCGAAAAGAATGGTACAGAGATGATTTGGAAGAAGCAGCTTCTCGTGATCCATATCCAAAATTGAAAGAAATTATTGCTGAAGTTGCAGGTCAGGCTGACGTTATCAATATTGAAGCAAATGTCAAGAAATTGGTGGATGCTGAATACGATAAAGCATTGAATGCTGAAGATCCGTCAACGCAATCGGTAACTGATCATATTTTTGCTCCAACTCCTGTTACAGAAGAAAAAGGAGAGCGCGAACCAAAGGGGAAGAAGAAAACCGTAATGGTTGACAGCGCATTGTTTGCAGTTCGTGAATTGATGGAAAAACACCCTGAAGCGTTACTATACGGACAGGATGTTGGTGGACGTTTAGGAGGAGTTTTCCGTGAAGCAGCAACATTAGCACAAACATTTGGAGACGACCGCGTTTTCAATACACCAATTCAGGAAGCATTTATTATCGGTTCAACTGTTGGAATGTCGGCGGTTGGATTAAAGCCTTTCGTTGAAGTTCAGTTCGCAGATTATATTTGGCCGGGATTGAATCAGTTATTTACTGAGGTTAGCCGCTCAAATTATTTGTCGAACGGAAAATGGCCGGTTAGCTGTGTGATTCGTGTTCCAATTGGAGCCTACGGTTCAGGCGGACCTTACCATTCTTCCAGTGTTGAATCTGTTTTGGCAAATATTCGTGGAATCAAGGTGGTTTATCCTTCAACAGGAGCTGATTTGAAAGGATTGATGAAAGCTGCGTTTTATGATCCGAATCCAGTGGTGATTTTGGAGCATAAAGGATTGTATTGGTCAAAGATTCCAGGTACTGAAGGCGCTATGTCAATTGAACCAGACGAAGATTATATCATTCCAATTGGAAAAGCGAGAATCGTTCAGGAAGCATCTGCTGAAAGAATTGAACAAGGTGAATCTTGTGTCGTGATTACTTATGGACGCGGGGTTTATTGGACATTGGAAGCGGCTAAAGATTGCGCTGATAAAGTTGAAATTCTGGATCTACGCTCAATCAATCCACTAGACATGGAGGCGATAAATGCTTCTGTTCAGAAGCATGGAAAAGTATTGTTGGTGACAGAAGAATCTATTGAAGCAAGCTTTACACTTGGTTTGGCTGGAAGAATTCAACGTGATAATTTCAAGTATCTAGATGCGCCAATTGGAATTGTTGGATCAGTTGATACGCCAGCGATTCCATTGAATTCTAGTTTGGAAGCAGAGTTGCTGCCAAATGCAGAGAAGGTGAAAGTATCTTTGAAGGATTTGTTGAATTTCTAGATTTCATAACTCGGCTTCGGTTATCGAGTCCCCAAGTTTCGGGAAGATATCGAAGTTAACATTTCCGGTCTCATAACTATTGTAAACAGTTAGTTTAAAGCCGTTCCGTATCCTGTAATTTTATATTGAGGAAATCTGTGTTTTGCAGATTCAGTATTGAAATTGCTTTATGCCGAATCAACAACTTTTAACAAGATTAAAGACTGAAGTTCACGAAGATGAATTTCACCTGAACTCGTTGTTGGAAATTTCGCGTGCAATTACCTCCAATCAATCTGTTGACCAAATTACACGACTCTTCGAGTTTATAATGCGCGAGCAATTGGGGTTTGACAGGTTTGTACTTTTCAATAAGCAAGGTCATTTTTCCTGTTTGCTTCGTGTTGGTACGAGAAGTAGAGTAAAAGATATTTCCGTTGTTTCTGAATTGAGCCGTTTTAGAGAAATAACCGTGATCGAATCAAGTCAGAGTTCAGTTCTTTCCGATTTTGATGTAGTGATCCCAATTCTGAACAAAGAACAGCCACTGGCTTATTTACTAATTGGCGGAATTGAAAAACGACATCAACGTCTTTCTGAAACGTTGAAAAGCATGAGTTTTGTGCAAACGCTGACAAGTATTGTTGTAATGGCAATTGAAAACAAGCGTTTGGCGTCAGAACAGCTTAAGCAGGAACGACTGAAAAAGGAGCTTGAAGTGGCTTCTGAAATGCAGAAGCTCTTGTTTCCGGCAGTTTTACCTTCGAATAAACGTATGGACATTTCAGCTCGTTTTATTCCCCGACATATTGTGAGTGGTGATTACTACGATTTCATTCCATTGGATGATGATCGTTATGTAATTTGTATTGCTGATGTTTCCGGAAAAGGGGTAAGCGCTGCTATGTTGATGGCAAACTTTCAAGCCACAGTTCGTGCGTTTGTGCAATTTCAATGGTTCGATATGCGAACATTGATCAGTGAGTTGAATAAAACGGTGGTGAGAAGTGCAATGGGTGAGAAGTTTATTACTTTCTTCATCGCAACTTATAATGCCAATACGCGTGAGCTTACATATGTCAATGCAGGACACAACCAACCATTTATTACAGATGGAAAAGAAAGTGTCTTGCTTGAAAAGGGTTGTGTTGGTTTAGGAATGTTTGATGAATTGCCTTTTCTTGAAGTTGGAACCGAAATTCTCGAACCCAATACAACGATGGTGCTTTACACTGATGGTGTAGTAGAATTAGAGAATGATAAAAAGGAGCATTTTGAATTGGAACAACTGATCAAGATTGTTCACAGTTTCAATAAACTGAGCATGGAGGACATGAACAACATCATTTTCTCGAAACTGGATGAATGGAAAGGAAATCTTAAGTTGGTAGATGATACCGCAATTTTCTCTTGTAGATTCTTTTAAAAAGGCACTTCGACTCCGCTCAGTGACCTTCTCTTATTTTAGCAATTAGATGTTCTAGTAGTGACCGAGTCCGCCGCGGCGGAAGGTCATCTCATAAGATACATCTTCCCAAATTCTTCCTTGAAGTAAGTGTCAGCGTCTGAGTCACGGTGTTTGATATCTTCTCCGTCAATCTTCGCTTTTACTCTGTATAAGTAAACTCCGTTAGCCAATCTATCACCAAACTCATCTGTTCCATCCCAGGCAAACTCAGTAATATTTCTTCCGATATAGATTTTTCCTAATTCATCTTCTGTGATCTCACGAACGATCTTACCTGTAACGGTCATGATTTGAATGAGTACTTCTTCCGGTTCTTGAGTTCCGGTTAGAGTAAATACAAATCGTGTACTTGTACTAAACGGATTTGGATAATTCATTAGATAGGTGATCGAACTTTCACGAATGACTTCAAACGTTACTTTGTATTCGTAATCACCTGAAATGTTTCCGCTTCTGTCAGAACCCTGAACAAGTAAAGTGTATGTTCCGTCGGTAGTGAAAAAAGATGGGTACAAAATTTTGAACTTCTTGTTTTGCGCTTCAGCCGGATACCATTGCATAACTACGTTACCGTTTCCATCAATAAATGGAATTCGTTTAATGTTACCTTGAGGGTCGGTAATGTAGACTCCAAAATGAGTAGTATCCGAAATGTTGTCCATCACCAGATACGGATTTTCATCCTTTAGTGTAATCAATATCTCGCTTTCCGGATTTACAATGTCGCCGTTTAAGATATGTCTTCCGTCAAAAGTAACGTCGAGTATTGGATGCTCATCATCTCCATTAACAATAAAAGGCAAGTATAGAATATTATTGAAATGGAATTGTTCCAATTGATCGGTTACAACCAAACTTCCGTTTATGTATGGATTTACTTCCATCCAAAAGCCATTATAACCTGGATAGTCCAATGTTGAGAAAGTAATCGTGTCTCTCATTACATCGCCATGCAGCAATGGTTTCTGACGAACATACGGTATGGAATGCATTACGTGATTGGCATCTTCTACTTTGTAACTCACCAAGAGCGAATCCATATCGTAATCACTGACATTTCTTACGTCAACTGCAAAATTGATGTTTTGTCCTTCCTGAATGGTATCCTGAAGAGGGGAAAGGTAATATCCAACACTTCCGTCTATCGCTGCTTCCGGCACTGGCGAATACAAAACGTGCAATCTGTCGATTTGAGCCGGAGTAAAGTTCACTTTATCCGAGTTATAGATATTCAATCGGATATACGGGTACGTGGTCGCATCCACAATTGTATTTAGGTTCAAAATAGAATCGTTTGGACTGAAAATAGTATCTACAGTGTTTACGTATTCCTGATTGATATCGAATTCTTCAATTCTAAGTCGAACACTGTCAACTGATGTTAAATCCAATGAATCTCGCTTCCAATACAGTGTCTGCCATTCAAATGACGGTCCAATCAATGGTGTTATTTCAACGCCTTCAAAATTGCTTTCAACAAAAGGGAATTCAACATAAACAATTCGATTTAAACCAAGCGCTGTTGTTGTGTCCGGATAATGTTTTTCTACCAAAGATGCAGCGTCTCCTTTTTTGAAGATCATTACAAAAGGTTTTTCAGGTTGCGTGTTGTTTACCTGAGTTGAACCAAGGTTTTGGAACATGGTATACAAGCTTGGTTGATTGACATCCCAAAGCGAGTATTTTGTTTCGGTTGTTGTATAGATCGATACGTAATGTCCATCAGGAATTTCGTTTTCAATCATATTTTCAAAGGCAGCTAATTGAGCTGGATCTGTTTGGTCAAAAGCGAAAAAGCCTTCAGCTCTATTGTGTTGACAGTAACCACCGTCCGTATTACCATTTCCAAAGTCATGCGTTGGATTCTGAGTTCCAAATTTGGTCATCCATGGTTCAAGTGTAATTGGGTCAATTACTCCAACGTAAATACCAGGTGAATTACATAAAACCGTTGCATAATCGATCAATCCGCCGTCAAGTCCCCATTGATTTTCGTAATCATCATAATTGTCGGTAGCGGCAGCGTAAAGCGTGTGTGCCTGACCCGTTAGCCATTCACGCTGACGCGTTGTTCTGTTGTATTGGAGACTATTGAAATCGTTGTTCTTGAACTGAAAGAAGTGGTCTTGTCCCCATCCGCGTTTTCCTGGTATGTATTGGAATGAAAATTCTGTCCAGTTGAGCACAGAACTATCCACTGCTACGCGCCAGAAATAAACGGTGCTATCCGAACATATTAATGGAAATGAACCGCCTGAATTGTTTAACCAGGATGCATGCGGTACAGATTTCACACCACCAAGTTCCGTTACTGAGAATTTGCGTAATTGCGGACTGTCGTAGGTGTCTGTAGTGTCCAGCTCAAACAAATACGTATTGATACTCGCAATTGGATTGATAGTTGAAGCTTTAACTGTTACTGTGTCGTAAGGAACAACCGCATAATTGTATGGCCAAATTGGGTTGATTCCGCCAATAGGAACAAAAAGATTAGCGCTTGCGTTGTTGTTTGTGATTTCTTCAAAACCTTCCTGATATACGGTTGGTAGATCAACACTTACCGTAAACTGATTAATTCCACCACTAATTTCCGGCTGAAGTGGAAATGATTTTGTGATCACAGTATCATAATTTAACTGTGGAATGTAGAATGAGATCAATGAATCGTCATTGCTTTGTGGGAAATTGCGTCTTACCTCAACT
>CAMLET010000047.1 GCA_946479125.1 uncultured Flavobacteriales bacterium | reverse complement strand
TCAAAACCTGCATCTAAGAGTTTTTTGGTGTATGACCCATCGTTTCCGTAAATGACTTCTTTCCAGTCTTTCTTCCAGAATTTCACCCAAATCTCGTCTTTGTAACCGTCATATTTACGTTTCAGCCAAAGCGGATGATGTAATCCCCAACTTTTCTTCCAGTAATATCTGTATTTCTCAGCAGCACCTACGTTCATGTAGGAAATCACTAAACGCTTTCCGCCGTTTGCTTTTGTTTTTAAGGACGTCACGTCTGCCGACGACAAGATCTCATCCCCGAAAAAGGCATCAATGATCACCACATCAAAATTCGTAGCCTGAATAGCAGATAGGAAAGTTTGCTTATCGCTGAAATCATCTGAACTAATCAAATACAAATAGTTTTGTGCATCTGCCAGTTTCAGGATATCATTAGCGTTTTCATGGTGAACAGTATTCGGTATATCCTTGTAATCGTAATTGTCGCTGGTACGCGGAAAAGAAATGAACTGTTCAGCATCAGCTTTCTGAAATGCATCATTCACATTCGAATCATCATTGAGGTAATCGGCAACCATTACTTTTAGACTCGTGTTCACCTTTCGGATCATGTTCAAGCGGTAATCGTCTTGTGAAAAATCGCCGTTGTAGAAAATTTCTTCATTTCCGTATCCATCAATCGCATTGATGAAAGCCATGTTCAGATCGCCGTCAGGATCAACATCGTTGAACAGCAACTCGCTCCCGTTTTGAGGAATCAGGATAAAATCATTGTCAATTCCACGCGCGTAACTCGAAAGCTCGATTACAAAATCCTGCATGCGCTTTCCTGCTTTCTCCGACTTTCTGGCTTTACATCCAAGGAAAATAAGTGCAACCAACAATGGAAATAGAATCTTCATATCAACAAATTACAAACGTCCAATTACGAATTACCAATTTAATCATCATTTATAATTCGGCATTAGTAATTTGTAATTATATTCATCCCATGGACATCGAGATTCACGCAAAACCAACCGTAAAAAAGAAATGGTATAAAACGCTTTATATTCAGGTTCTTATCGCAATTGTTGCAGGTATCACTCTGGGATATATGAATCGCGGATGGGGAATTGAAATGAAACCGCTTGGTGATGGATTCATCAAATTGGTGAAAATGATGATCTCGCCACTGATCTTCCTTACCGTAAGTTTAGGAATTGCTGGTATGAACGACATGAAAAAGGTCGGAAAAGTGGCTGGTAAAGCATTCCTGTATTTCATTACGTTTTCTACGCTTGCATTGATCATTGGACTAATCGTAAGTCACTTAATTCAGCCGGGAGCTGGAATGAACGTTGATCCAACAAAACTTGACACTTCCAATGTAGAGAAATACATCAACGCTTCGCATGATCAAACTACCGTTTCGTTTTTCATGCATATTATTCCGGATACGTTTATTGGCGCATTAACCGGAGAAAGCATTCTTCAGGTATTGTTCATAGCTATTTTGTTCGGACTTGGATTGGCGTTTACTCATGAAAAAAGTCAACCGGTTACCAACTTTTTGAAAGCGCTTACTAATCCAATTTTCAAGATCATTTCCATGCTCATGGCTCTCGCCCCCATTGGCGCATTCGGAGCAATGGCATACACCGTTGGATACTTCGGAATAGATGTTCTATGGAATTTAGGGAAATTGGTAGGAACCTTCTATTTGACATCTGCATTTTTTGTTATTGTAGTCCTTGGATTAGTTGCCAAATACAACGGATTTAGCATCTTCCGATTGCTGGCTTATCTGAAAGAAGAATTGCTTTTGGTATTGGGAACAAGTTCTTCTGAACCAGCAATGCCGGGATTGATCGACAAAATGGAAAAAGCCGGTTGTGCGAAAGAAGTTGTAGGATTGGTAGTTCCAACAGGTTATTCTTTCAATCTCGATGGAACAAATATTTACATGACTCTGGCTGCGCTTTTCATTGCACAGGCTTGTAATGTTGATCTAACCTGGACGCAGCAAATCACTCTGCTTTTGGTTGCTATGTTGAGTTCAAAAGGAGCAGCAGGAGTTACGGGAGCAGGATTCATTACACTTGCAGCAACATTGGCTGTAATTCCGGATATTCCGGTAGAAGGAATTGCGATTATTTACGGTGTAGACAAGTTTATGTCGGAATGTAGAGCATTGACCAACCTGATTGGAAATGCCGTTGCAACAGTTGTTGTTTCGCGTTGGGAGAAGCAAATTGATGAAGTGCAGTTGAAGAAAACACTGGGGTAATTACTGATTACTAGTATCTAATTACAAATGATTCGTTCCGCATGAGGCGGACGTAATTCGTAACTTATAACTCGTAACTCTTTAAGCTTTTGGTCCCTCTTTCCTCTAGCGTCTGTTGAATGACTTTCCAAACACCTTCTGCCGTATTGTCCCATGAAAAAAGGGGTGCGCGCTCCAACGATTTTCCCGACATTTCCTGATACAACTCGTCGTTCGTTGCCAAATTCTGCATTTGAGCGGCAACTTCGTCAGCATTCATTGGATCGACATAAATAGCCGCATCACCGGCAACTTCAGGCAATGAAGTTCGATTTCCCGAAATAATCGGAAGACCACATTTCATAGCTTCCACTAAGGGAATTCCAAATCCTTCGAAATACGGAATGTAGGTTAATGCAAAAGCAGAACCCGTGATTTTCGTCAATTCATGGAACGAAACGTGTCCTGTAAAATGAATTCTATTCTGAATTTTCAGCACATCGCCACTTAAACTTTCAGAGGCATTCTTCCAAAGGTTCTTTCCAACAATCAATAGATCGATTTCTGTATTCTCAGAAGCAAACTTTGTGAATGCTTCAAGCAGCGTTTTCAAATTCTTTCGCGGGTGAAAAGAACCCACAAAAATGAAGTAGGGTTTTCTGTTCGAATATTGCTTTCTGACCTGTTGAATGTCTTCACTTTTCAATGGCACAAAACCATCAGCAGCACCATTCCACGAAACGGTAATTTTATTTTCAGGAACCTTATACAACTTTACAATATCCTGTTTTGAGTATTCTGAAACAGTAAGAATGTGAGCTGCTTTTTTCGCAAATTTCGGGAAATACTTGCGGTAATAGTTTCTGTGTTTTCGTTGCAGATCCTCAGGATGATATTCGAAATTCAAATCGTGAATTACCGGAATTTGAGGAACATCCGTTCGTAAAGACAAATAACCATCAGGCGAAAAGAAAACATCGCATTTATGCTTCTTCAACGCCTTAGTAATGGACCAATTGAACCACCATACAAAGAGAAGCGGATGTCGAGCCTGTGGGAACAAAACTACGGGTGTTGCATTTGGTCCGAACACAAATTTCGGGTCAAATGGTCGGTCAAAAAACAATACAAACTCGTGCTCAGGATGTTTTTCAACTAAGCGTTTGGTAACTTCATAAGTATACCAACCAAAGCCTTCCATCCTTTTGTTGAGCAAAAATCGAGTATTGATTCCAATTCGCATGTTGCGAAAGTAATAAACAAGAGGTTCATACCACGATTAGGTGATACAAATCGCCTTTCTTTTTCCAACTTTTCCTATTTTCGCGTCTCATTTGTAAAATGACCTTAATATAAAACGTAGCAAAGAAGAACTGATTCCTTTGGTTTCCCGTTCTCAAACTTAGTAATCCAACATGCAAAAATTATTTCTTAAAGGTCTTGGGATTACACTTCTTCTAAATTTATTGGTGAAACCGGCAACCATTTTTTTGGTTGATATTCGCATGCAGAATATTCTTGGTCCACACAGTTACGGAAACTTTGTTGCTATTCTGAATTTCACTTTCCTGTTTTCCATGTTGCTTGATATGGGAATCACGAATTACATGACGAAAACAATTGCGCAATACCCGCATTTATTGAAAAAATACGCCAATCGTTTGTTCACCTTACGATTGATCCTCATTGCTGTTTATGCCATTTGGACAATTCTGTTGTTTTATATCAGCAGCATGGACAAGCATTATGCATGGGCGCTTTTCTGTTTGATTGTGCATCAGGTTTCATCCATCACCGTGAATTATGTTCGATCTTATACGGGTGGTTTATTGAAATTCGGGCTGGATGCCATTCTTTCCGTTGTTGAACGAACTGTATATTTTATTCTTGGCCTTTGTTTGCTTTACGGCTTCTTTATGCCAATAGATGAAGTGACATTAAAGTTGTTTGTGATCATCTTTATTTCATCTTCAGGATTATCACTCATTACCTCAATTGTTATCTATTTCCGATTGGTTTCTGTTCCGAAACTGCATTGGGATAAAGCATATTTCGCATCGGTTATTAAGCATTCATATCCATACGCCATTCTGGTGATTTTGATGATGATCTGTTACCGAGCTGATGCTGTTTTATTGAAACTATTGCATCCCGACGGAACAAATCAGGTCTCGTACTACACACAAAGTTTCAGATTGCTGGATGCCTGCTGGATGTTTGGAGTGCTCTTCGGAAGTATTTTGTTACCTGTTTTTGCGCGAGTTCTAAAAGAGAAAACATCAACAACAGGAATTACAACAACGGCGCTTAACATACTTAGTTCAGGTGGATTAATTATGATGGCAATTACTGTTGGACAATTGGAATTCATTTTCACTAAAATGTACAAAGTACAAAACGTACAGTCTTACAGCTCGTGGATGTATTTGTCATGGACATTCATTCCAATGTGTTTTACAATTGTATTTGGGACCTTGCTTACAGCAAACGGATCAATGCGTCGTTTAAACCAAATTGCCGGTCTGGGATTATTGACAATGGTCTTATTAAACGTCATTCTGATTCCAATTTTAGGAGCAACAGGAACTGCAATTGCAGCCCTGGCTTCTCAAAGCGTAATTGGCTGGTTGCAATATTTTGAGGTAAAATACAGAATGAAACACGACGTTGCTAAATACACCTGGACAAAGCTGGGAATATTAGCATTAGTGATGGTTGGTTCTGTATTCGCTCAACAAAAACTGCAATTGTCGTTCATTACCTATGTTGGCTGTGTAGTTGGAATTTGGACTATCCTTGTTTTCGGAATGAAGATTATCAACTTACAGCAGGTACTTCAAATGCTGACGAAAAAAGAGGAGGATTCTACTGCTAAAGAACTGCAGTAAAACCGAAAAGTCTATCCAACAAATATTTCGTAAACTTGTATCGCCAATTTAAACTTGTCTGATGAAATTATTGTTTCATATTTTTGAGCGAAATGAGGCAGATTTCACAGCCATAGTTGGCGATTCTGGTGAAGAAATTGAACGAAATTGCAGCCGAAAAGATGGACAAGAATGAAATTCAGATAATTTTAATTTGGCGATGAAGATGAAGAAGATTTTGGTTACCGGAGGCGCTGGATACATCGGTTCGCACACTGTTGTAGAATTGATTAATGAAGGCTATGAACCGGTTATCGTCGACAATTTCTCCAATTCAAGTGCTGAAATGCTGAATCGTCTGGAATCACTTACAGGTAAATCAGTGCTTTTCCATGAAGGAGATTGCTGTAATGCCGAATTTCTAAATCAATTATTTCGTCAACATCAGTTTTACGGAGTTATCCATTTTGCTGCTTACAAAGCCGTTGGTGAATCTGTAGAAAATCCGATCAAATACTACGAAAACAATTTGGGTTCCCTTGTTTCAGTTCTAAAAACGATGAAAGAATTTGGAGTTGAACATTTTGTTTTCTCCTCTTCTTGTACAGTTTATGGAAACCCTGAAAGCTCCAAATGTGTTTATGAAACAACTCCACTTGGTGTTCCAAATTCACCATATGGATGGACAAAATTCATGGGTGAGCAAATCGTAAATGATATTACCCAAAGCACACAGATTAAATCTGTTTTATTGCGTTACTTCAACCCAATTGGTGCACATCCAAGCGGATTGATTGGCGAATTTCCGCAAGGAACACCAAACAATATTGTTCCATACATTACGCAAACAATGGCTGGAATTCGTGAATCCTTAACTGTTTTTGGTTCTGATTATGAAACTCCTGATGGAACTTGTATTCGTGATTACATTCATGTGGTAGATCTGGCAAAAGCACACATTTTGGCGCTAGCTCATAATTCAAAGAATAATCCTGAAATTTTTAACTTAGGAACCGGAACCGGAACTTCAGTTTTAGAACTTATTCAGGCATTTGAAGAAGTGACCACTAAAAAGTTGAACTGGAATTTTGGTCCGCGAAGAGCTGGAGATGTTACTGAGATCTATGCAAATACGGAAAAAGCTTCCTCAGAACTGGGCTGGACAGCAAAATACAATGTGAAAGAAGCCCTTGCCGACTCCTGGCGCTGGGAACAAAATAGAACTGAACAATGAAACTACTAATAAGCATACTTCTTCTCACTTTAAGTTTTTCAGCTTCGGCACAATGGGGCTATAAAGACGACAATATTGCATCTCGTTTCAAACCGGGAATTTTGTGGTTCAATACAGGCTGGCGACCTGCCCCTGTTGACAAAACCAGAAAATACGACCGTTTAATTGTTGACGCAGTTTATGCTTTACCGGATGTAAAAAACCTCAATCAAACAACTCTCGGATCATTTGGCTGGAACATCAATACCATGTGGGATATTCCGCTTACAAAAGGAAATACAGTTTCCATAGGAATTGGATTGAGTTACAGAAACTCACGTTTGGGATTGAAGAATATTATTCTGGAAGATTCAACTGCAAAAACAACAACCGTTCTAGATACCAACTATTCGGGGGTAAACAAACAGGTTCTGGGGAGTCACGTTTTTGCTTTGCCACTTGAGCTTAGATTCCGCTCTGCAAAATGGAAGCATCTCAAGTTTCAGGTTGGCGGTTATTTCGGGTACCAAACCAGAATGTATAACAAACTTTGGTACAACGAAAACGAAACGATCTTTGTTCGCAAAAAACTCCTGGATAACAATCCTCTGGTTTATGGCGTTCATGCGCGTTTAGGCTTTAGATCTGTTGCGCTTTTTGCTGATTACAGACTTTCGACCAGCTTCAAATCCGACAAGAGTACAGAGCTGAATTTCCTCACTTTCGGCTTGTCTTTTTCGCTCTTCTAAACAAAACGAAAAGTTTTTCGTGAAATACATGCGCTTAGCGTTAAAAAGTAGTTCAGTTCTAACTATTTTTGCACCATGCGCAATCTGATTGCTTTTTTACAGCGTTTCCGTTTATTCCTGGTTTTCATTGTTTTGCAAATTATTGCATTAACGATGATGGTCAATATGACTGTATATGCTAATTTGCAATTTCTATCTACAACATCAAAAATAAATGCGAGTATCTTCAGCTGGCGAAGAGGCGTGGATAAACACTTCTATCTGGAGACTCAAAATGGAAGATTGTCACGTGAAAATGCCTATTTAAGAGCGCATTTAAAACAATCGAATTACCAGATAGAACGCGGTATTTCTTACATAGAAGACACCACCTACAGAAGAAAATACAAGTACATTCCGGGAACTGTTATTCAGTCAACCTATGACAAAAGGAACAACTATATGACCATCGATCTTGGCTCAAAACATGGAGTTAAACGAGGCGAAGGTGTCATTTCCACTTCGGGAGTTGTAGGAATCGTTCACATGGTTGGTGAAAACTACAGTCTTGTAAAAACCGTACTTTCTCAAAACATCAATCAGGATGTAATGTTGGAGAAAAACGGAGCATTCGGTTTAATGAAATGGGATCAGAAAAGTCCGCGTGTCATTCAAATCGAAGGAATTAACTCGGATATTTATTTCAAAAAATGGGTAAAAGTAGTTACTCGTGGTTCTGCCGGAGTATTCCCGAAAGGAATTCCCGTAGGAAAAGTGAAATACAGAAAGAAAATGGAAGATCGCCCGTTGTGGTACATTGATGTGATCTTAACAACGGACTTTAGAACAATACAGCAAATCTACGTGGTGAAAAACCTCGACCAAAAAGAAATAGACGATTTACAGAAAGCAATTCCTGTAGACAGAGAAGAAAATTAATGAATCAAATTGTTAGCATATCACTACGTTTCGTATTGCTTGCATTTTTGCAGGTGATCGTGTTGAACAACATAGAAATAGGTTGGGGTTCATACATTATGGTTTATCCATTTTTCATTCTGTTGCTTCCAATTGATATGACACCTATTAACCTAATGGTTATTTCGTTCTTCCTTGGATTAACCATTGACGCGCTTTCAAATACATTTGGAATGCATGCTTCTTCAGCGGTTTTAGTGGCATATCTCAGACCTGTCATTTTCAAAGCGTTTTCACCTCGTGATGGTTATGATAGTGTTGAGGCAGCAGGAATCCGAGTTTTGGGAATGCAATGGCTTCTTGGAGCTTACGGAACATTATTGATCATTCATCATACGTGGTTTTTCATCCTTGAATCGCTGCAAATGAATGAAATACTGCTTATCTTGAGAAAAGTAGCACTAAGTGTTCCGCTCACTTTTGCTTTTAGTCTTTTGGTTCAATTTATTTTCATGCGTAGAAAGGGCGAGTAGATGAATTTAGATGGTAGACGATATGTAATCATTGTGTTTTTTGTGTTGGTAGGACTCATTTACCTCACACGACTTTTCGTAATGCAGGTAGTTGACGACTCCTGGAAATTACGTGCTCAGGAAATCTCTGAAAAACGATTGGAAATTACTCCGCCACGTGGAATTATGTTTGACCGATTGGGAAAAAAGGTGGTTTCGAACAGAAGCTATTACAACCTAATGATGTGTGAAGACGAAATTCACGATTTGGATACGCAGGCTTTCGCTGATTTATTGGGTTGGACAAAACAACACGTGAAAGACCGCTTTTACCAGATTAGAAAACGAGAAGGAACTTATAAAAATCCGAACACAGGAAAAACGCAGGACAATTACCAGCCACAGCGTTGGTATCCTTTTATCAAAGAGCTTTCCAACGAAGATATTACACGTATTGCGCCGCACTTAGAGAAATTTCCCGGATTCAAAGAAGATTTGACTTCAATGCGTTCTTATCCTTACAATGGTGGAGCAAATATCTTCGGTTACCTGAATGAAGTAAATCAGGAAGAGGTAGAAGCTGATGTGTTTTACCGCGGTGGCGACTTAGTTGGTCGTGCCGGACTGGAAAGTTTTTACGAAAAAGAACTTCGCGGACGAAAAGGAATTAAATACATTGTTACATCAGCAACGAATGATGCACTGGAATCGTATGCCAACGGAAAATACGATACAACAGCTAAATCTGGACCAGAATTGCATCTTGGCCTCGACATTGATCTGCAGGTTTATGGTGAAAAACTGATGCAGAACAAACGTGGTTGTATTGTGGCTATCGAACCGGCAACCGGCGAAATTCTGGCAATGGTTTCAGCACCTAGTTTTGACCCGAACATGCTTGTAGGACGAAAAAACATTGGTGAGAATTACGGAAATTTATTGAAGGATGAAGGGAAACCACTTTATCCACGACCGCTTTCAGCTGAATATCCACCGGGATCCATTTTCAAGTTATTGCAATCGCTCATTGGTTTACAGGAAGGTACAATTACACCCAGTTCAGGATTTCCATGCACAAAAAGCATGGTTGGTTGCCACAATCACCCTAGCGCTTCTAATCTCGCAGACGGAATCAAACATTCTTGTAATCCGTATTTCTATTATGTGATGCGCCGTACTATCCAGCAGGGAAAAAAACGCAGCATGTTTCAGGATGCCGAGGTTGGTTTGAACAATTGGTACACCTACATGAAAGCTTTCGGTCTCGATCAAAGTTTACAAACTGATATTACCAGTGTTCGTCCGGGCTTGATCCCGAATTCGGCTTACTACGACAAATGGTACGGACATAATACATGGGCATTTTCAACGATTCGTTCCATTGCAATTGGTCAGGGAGAGGTAAAAGTAACACCACTTCAAATGGCCAATATTGCGGCACTTATTGCCAATAAAGGTTGGTACTATACACCACATTTTGTAAAGCGCATTGGAAATGGAAAACCGCTTCCACAATTCCAGAAAAAGAACTACACAAAAGTTGATGCTATTCATTACGAAACCATCATTGAAGGAATGCGTCGCGTTGTTCACGAAGCTGGAGGAACTGGTCATCGTGGTGCCGTGGAAGGAATAACCGTTTGTGGTAAAACGGGAACAGCACAAAACCCTCATGGAGAAGATCACTCCGTTTTCATCGCATTTGCACCAATGGACAAACCAAAAATTGCGATTGCAGTATTTATTGAGAATGCCGGTTTCGGAGGAGTTTGGGCTGCACCTACCGCAAGTTTGATGATGGAAAAGTACATCAAACGAAAAGTGAAGGACAAGGCTAAGGAGAAAATGATCATTGATGTGAATCTTTTGAACGTCAAAGCGAAACCAAAAAAACGCAAATAAGTGGCTCGGAGAGAAGAATCCTTAACTCAACATGTTGACTGGTGGCTTTTTGCCACGGTTATTGCCATGATGATTTTTGGTGCTTCCACCGTTTATTCCGTTGCTTACGATCCGGAGCATCCAAATCCATTTGACTTATCACAAACCTACGGAAAACAGGTTATGTGGATTGGAATCTCGCTATTCCTTGGTTTTCTGGTCTTTCTTATCGATTCTGATATTTACCGAAAATTCGCGGTTCCCATCTATATATTTTGTCTTTTCCTACTGGTTGTTGTTCTTTTTATGCCTGCCAAAAATGGAGCGCACGCATGGTTAGGATTCGGAGGATTTGGTATTCAACCCGCCGAATTCATGAAGATTGGAGCAGCCATTCTACTCTCCAAATATTTAGCTTCCATCAACGTGAAGCAGCAAAACATTACTTCCGTTTATTCAGCCTTAGGAATCTTGTTACTTCCAATGATTCTTATCCTTTTACAACCGGATGCAGGAACTTTTGTAGTCTTTACCTCATTCTTTTTCGTGCTTTACAGAGAAGGAATTACATTCGATCCATTAGTGCTTCGTTTTGTCCGCCTATTTGGTATTCGAATGAAAGAAACCTGGGTTGGAAGTCACTTTATCCCCATCCTATTCTACGCCGTTTTCTTATCAGTAGTAACGCTATTAATGTCGAAGAACCAGTATGAATTTACCTTCATGCCTGACGTTCTTATCGATGGTTTTTACGGCGTACTTGCTGTAATTACGCTTTTAGGAATTGTAGCTTATATTTTCTTGAGATGGATCTCTGCAAAACGGGAACAAAGAAGGGTTCTATTGATCGTAATTATTGGATGGACACTTTCGTGTGGACTTTCAGCAGTTGTAAACTTCTCGTTCGAAGGTTTGGCAGTTCACCAAAAAGACCGAATAGAATTGGTTCTGGGGATGAAAGAAGATCCGAACGGTAAAGATTACAACCGTTACCGTGCAATGGCTGCGACCGGTTCGGGCGGGTTAACAGGAAAAGGTTACAAGGAAGCAAGTGTTTCCAGTGTACGTGCAAACCACGTTCCTGAGAGTGAAACTGATTTCATTTTTTGTCATCTGGCAGAAGAATGGGGATTCATGGGAACAGCTGTAGTGGTTGGCTTATACATGTTCATGCTCATTCGAATTCTAAAAATTGCAGAACGTCAGCGTTCCACTTACAACAGGGTTTATGCCTATTGCGTTGGAATGATTGTGTTCTATCACTTTGCGGTA
>CAMLET010000046.1 GCA_946479125.1 uncultured Flavobacteriales bacterium | reverse complement strand
ATAGTAAACTGGTGCAAATTGAACGCGTTTCAGAGAAAAAACGACAGCTGATTTCTTACATTGGAACGGGGAACTTTAATGAAAGAACTGCCGGAATTTATACAGATCTTGGACTTTTAACTGCTGATAGAAGTATTGGAAATGAAGTCACACAGGTGTTCCACTTAATGGAGCATGCACTTCACAATTTCAACTTTAATCAATTGCACGTTTCGCCATTAAATGCCCGACGTAAAATAACAGCTCTCATTCAAAACGAAATAAAACACGCAAAGCAAGGAAAAGAGGCTTTCATTGATCTTAAAGTGAATAATCTTGTTGACGCAAAGCTGATCCATAAATTGTACGACGCTTCGAACGCTGGAGTAAAAATCCGATTGATTGTTCGTGGAGTTTGCTGCCTGATTCCCGGAATGAAGAATAAAAGCGAAAACATTGAAGCCATAAGTATTGTCGATCGCTTCTTGGAACATAGCCGCTTTATGAAGTTCGGGAATGCCGGTAATCCAACCTATTTTATCAGTTCAGCCGACTGGATGGAACGGAATATGGATAAGAGAATTGAAGTCGGAGTTCCCATTTATGCCAAGCATATTCAGGATCAAATCGACAATATCTTTACACTGCAATGGTCAGATAACGTAAAAGCGCGTATTGTAGACAAGAAACTCAGCAATAAGTACAAGAAGACCGACGGCGAAGAAAAACGCGCTCAGGTACTACTTCAGAAACATTATTGGAGCTTATAATACGAACAGACGCAATTGGTCATCGAGTCCGCCGCGGCGGAAGATGCGCGTCTGAGCCATCATCACCATCCCAAGCTATTCATCCTCACTAAGCATTTTCTCTGCTGTCTGAATCGAAATCAGTGGAAGATAAATATCCACTTGCATACCTCCTACTTGTCGTTCACGAACAAGGAAGGAATGCGATGAATTGTTGATTCTATTCAACATGTTCATTCGGTCGATGATCATTTGATTAGCGCGAATAAAATCCTGAGCTTTTAGTCCTAAACCGTTGTCCTGAATTTCAACGAACAATTCCTGATTTGGTGTAACCACCATTCGAACAACAATTTGTCCTTCGTAGGCAATTTTACGGAAACCATTTTCAATGGAATATTCCAAAAACGGTTGGATCATCATTGTTGGAATGCATAAGTCAGTCAAATCCAGATTTTCATCAATATCGAATTGATAGCTGAATTTATTACCCGTTTTTTGTCGTTGAATATCCAAATACAACTGCACAAATTCCAACTCTTTATCTAAGGTGAAAAAGGCCGTATTGGCACTTTCCACCATTCGCTTCATCAACTTAGAGAATGCCGCCAGATCCTTTTCGTTCAACTGACTTCCTTTCGAAGTTTGCAGTGATTGAAGTGCCCCGTAAATAAAATCAGGATTTATTCTCGAACGATTGAATCTGTTTTCCGTTTCCAGCTGCTTTTGACGCTGTTTAATGGACTTTTGGCGGAAAACCATGATCATATAAAACGCCATTAACGCGAAGATGATTATACCAACAAGAATTAGTTTCTCCTTCAGGTTTCCAATTTCCTCCTGTTGATGAAGTAATTGCTTATCCTGCTTGTAAAGTTCTTCTGTTTTTTCCGATTTTTCCGATTGAACACGATGGTATTCATCCTCCAGGTTGCTATAAAGAGAAGTTTGCAGTTTCACAATGCTATCCTGCATTTTAGTGAGATCTTCAAACACCGTAAGCGCGCGCTCGTAATCACCACTCAATTTAGAAGTATTGTAAACCAAATCCAAAGCAGCCTGAACGCGATAAGGATTGCTTAGTTTTAAAGCGTAGAACAAACTCGAATCTGCACATTCATAAGCCTTCGAAAATTTCTTGAGCTGCATGTAAATATCTGCCTTATCCGAAAAAATCCCTTCTCTGTCGTTGTAATTAACGTTTGGATTTGTAGCAGCTAAAGCGCTATCGAGATACATAATTGCCACACGGAAATTGCGCTGGTGGTAGGCTTTATTCTCTAACAAATTATAGCCCTGCATCAATCCATCTTTATACTTATAGCGCTTCGAAAGGCTCAATCCAAAATTGGCAATATTGATACTGCTGTCCAGATAAGCTTCTCGCTTAGAAATGATAAAATGATGATAATATCGGTAAGACAAACGGAACAAATTATCAGCTTTTGAAATTCCATCCGGACTTTTGTAAACCACATCATATGCAGTTGTAATTGAACTAAGCGAGTTCTTCTCATCCTTGAGCTTAGAATACGCTGTTGAAAGCAGAATCAAGGTTTTGGAATCGTAATTACTATTTCCCGATTTTCGGATAGAAGTCAGGTTCTTTTTGAGTAGATCAACAGCCTTTTGGTATTCGCCAATGTGTAAGAGGTAATCCGCAGTAGTTATATAAAACTCAAGATACTTCGAAGATGGTCCGCTTTTGGAACACCCCAAACTATCGAGTTTTTTCTCTTCCGCCTTCAGTTGAATTAGCGCCTTTGGATAGTTTTCCTGCTGAATATAGTATTGCGCCAACAGCTCATTTCCATAAGCCTTGCAACGCAGCGACGGTAGTTTTAAGAAACGCCATGCCTGAATTTTCAACGATTCTTCCTTGTATTCTTTCAAAGAGTCCAAATCGCGCTCAGTAACAAACTTGTCCATGGTTTCGCACGAACAGTTCTTTTGTGCATAAGCACTATTGAACATCAGAAATAAAAGTCCGAATCCCAGATATCGCATGGTCGCCAATCTCATATTGTCAAAAGTAGCAAAACAAAAGTTTAGGAGTATTGCAATTTCGTTAGAAAAGAGTTTTTTAGGAGAAACATATCGAAACAAAACGGTGTAGGGGCGAATAATGATTCGCCCTTACTGTAGTTTTTATTTCAAATTTCATTATTCAGCACAGTATGATAAAAAAAGAGGATCCATTTCTGAATCCTCTTCTGCCTTTGTTACTTATGCGATGTATTAACCTAACTATATTTATTATGAAAAGAAAAGTTCTTTTTAGAAGTTGAAAGACATTCCGAATGTTAACGGATGTACTGCAACTGTTTTGTCTGTGTCGAAAAGTGGAATCAATCCGTAGTTAGCGAAAAGTCCAACTCCTCTGTATCCTAAGCGAACTGTAGCGTCAGCTCTGAAAGCGTTCAAACCATAAGATCCTTTTGATTTTCCACGCAATTCATCGTTTTCATCTTCAACCAGGAATTTTGTGTTTGATCCAATTCTTACACCACCAATTACTCCGGCAGCCAAGTAGAATCCGTTATCGTCACCATCTCCGTTTGAACAGAATTCGAACATCAAAGGTGCTGTTACATAAATTCCTGTCAATTTGTTTTTATCGTACTGAACAAGTGAATCGTATGTTCCGAATAATGTATCAGCCGTATGTGTTAAACGGTATTGACGCATTCCAATTTGAGTCCAGTTTACTCCTAAACCAACTGTTACACCAACGTAGTTTTTGTATAAACTAAACTTATGTTCTGCAAAGTTCAGGTTCCATGCAAAAGAACTTGCCGGATCGTTTTCCCAATAAGGATGATCTGGAAAACTTGACTGGAAATTATCGTTCATCAAAATGGTTGGTCCAAATTCCAATCCGCCCCAATGTGCTTTAATTTCATCCCATTCTTCATCAGTTGGGGCTGCATCAATTGTATCTGCTCCTTCAACAACCTCAACATCCGCTCCTTTTGGTGTAATGATAATTATCTCTTTACCTCCAATGGTCATTCGTGTTGTATCTGGTTCTTCTTGTGCGAATGAAGCTGTTCCTAATAACAATGCTCCAATTCCTAGTATTAATCGTTTCATGACTTTCAATTTTACGTGTCTATTAAAACAAGCGCTTTTGAATGTATGACCCAACAGATACAATTTTGTTACAGCAGAAATGAAAAAAAATTAAAAACCCCAGTAAATGCTGGGGTTTCATATTGAAAAATTTTTACAAAAATATCATACGGGCGAATGATGATTCGCCCCTACGCCAATTTTTGTAATGCTGAACGTAAACTTGCAACCGCATCGGCAACATCGGCAACGCTACATGTTCCAACTGATAAACGGTACCAGGTTGAATCTGTTGAAGCACCAAACGCATAGAAAGGTACAATGGCCAATTTTGCTTCGTCGAGAATAAATTTTGTTACATCTGGTGTTGATTGCAAAACATTTCCATTCCAAATTTTCCCAATCAAATCGAACTTAACGGTAAGATAAATTGCCGCTTCAGGAGCAATGGCATCCACACCATGACCTTCATTCTTCAATGATTGAAAACCATCGTAAAAACCATTCAGTCGTAATGAGATCTCGTTTTTAATGTTATCCAAAAACTGATCGTATGCTGTTAGGTCGTTCAGGAATGTAGCAACTGCCAATTGTTCTGCCTTTGGCGCCCAAGCTCCCACGTGGGTTAAAATCGACTTCACTTTATCCATAATTGGTTTTGGACCCATTGTCCAACCCACACGAACTCCGGTTGCAGCAAGAGACTTTGAAACTCCATCAACGAAAAGCGTATACGGTTTCATTTCCGGGCGTAAAGTCACCGGATTGTAATGTTCTGTATCACCCAATGTCAATGCCCAGTAAATTTGGTCGTACATGACATAAAGTGGTTTTACTCCGGTTAATTCGCGTTTTTTGTTCTCTTCCAGCACTAAATCACAAATAGCTTCCAGATCCGATTTCTTGAAAACAGTTCCGGTTGGATTCAACGGTGAACAAAGTGCCAACAAATTTGCTGACGAAATATAAGGTGCAATTTCTGCCGCAGTTGGCATGAACTTATTTTCAGGACTTGTTTCAACAATTACCGCTTTGGCGTTGTTCAAATATGTATAATGATTATTATTCCATGACGGTGTTGGGAAAACCACTATGTCGCCTTCATCAACCAAAGCACGGAAAATCGTATAAATTGCCGGACGAGCCCCACCAGTTACCACAATTTCGTCGGGCGCATAATTCAATTCACCTCTCTCCTTCAATAATTTCGAAACGGCCTGACGCAATTCCAACATTCCGTCAGCTGCCGGATAATTGGTTTGGTCTTTCGTATACTCATCAATAATCGCTTGTTTCAAGGCCGCAGGAATTGGGAAAACCTTTGGATTGAAATCACCAATAGTCATATTGTAGATCTTCTCACCTTGTTTGATCTTCTCATTAACCTCCGCTGCTAACTTGATAATTTCAGAACCAATGATGTTTTCTGCAATTTTAGAAACCTGTGGTTTATCTTGTGAAGTAACCGCCGTACTCATACTTAAAGGGGTGTTTAAAATTCGATGTAAAGTTATTTATAAAAAGAGGATTAAACTGTTCAAAAAGTGGTGATTGTTGAAATTTTTTAACAACAATTGTTATCGAATTTCTATTTTTAAGTACGAATCGAAACTCAGAACCATGAAGTATCTAAAGATAACCTTACTATTTGCCGTTATTCATTTAGGATTAACCGCTTTCGGTCAGTTAAAACCCGGTTTCGATAAAGAGGAATATAAACAACTCATGTTGGTTTCTGCCAGAACGATACGGCTTATTCCAATCAATTTCCGGAACCAAGCAGTTTTAAATTGGCTTATCGCTCGCCTGTAATTGGGATTGAAAATCTTTGGGATTTCTGGGAAAACGACAACGGAACAGCAGCCATTAGCATTCGTGGAACTACAGGAGCAACTGCAAGTTGGTTGGTAAATGTGTATGCAGCCATGGTTCCCGCAGTCGGAAGTTTAAAGATCTCGGAAACAGAAACGTTCGATTATCATTTGGCGGATCATCCGCAAGCAGCTGTGCATGTTGGCTGGTTAATCAGTACGGCTTTTCTTTCAAAAGATATTCTTCCGAAAATAGATTCGGCGTACGCAAAAGGAACACGAAATTTCCTGATCATGGGACATAGTCAGGGAGGTGCAATTGGATTTTTACTAACTGCTCACTTAAGAAACTTGCAAAAAACCGGTCGACTAGGAAAAGACATTCAGTTTAAAACCTACTGTAGTGCCGGACCAAAAGCTGGAAACTTGTACTTCGCTTATGAATATGAAGCTGCGACTTATGGAGGCTGGGGATTTAACGTTGTAAATTCTGCAGACTGGGTTCCGGAAACGCCATTTTCCATTCAAACTACACAAGATTTCAATGCTTCCAACCCGTTTAAAGGTGCAAAAGCAGCAATTAAGAAAACGCCTTTTCCACAGCGACTTGCACTGAAACACGTTTACAATGCGCTCGACAAACCAACCAAAAAAGCGCAACGGAAATATGAAAAATACTTAGGAAAAATGATGTCGGGATTGATCAAGAAAAACCTTGTTGAGTATTCTGCTCCCGAATATTATCAGAGCAATCATTATGTTAGAACCGGACAAACCATTGTACTATTGGCCAATCCGGAATACTCCAAAATTTACCCAGACGGAACAGAAAACATCTTCATTCATCACGTTCACAAACCTTACTTATTCTTATTGGAACAATTGAAATAGAAAGCGATTCATGTTTTAGCATTTTCATGAACTTCACTATCTTCGCCGCATTAAATGAGCTTCGGTTCAAGTGAAACAATACCATTTACCCATGAAAATTAAACTATTACTAGCGCTGCTATTATGCACTACACTTGGTTTTTCTCAAGGAATTAAACTGAGCGACATCACCAACTACCTTTCAAAAAATACAGTAACAGAAATCGACAAAAGTCTGAAAAGTAAAGGCTGGCTTTATTATAACGATGAGACTTCTGACGTTGAAGGAGTTGTTGTGAAAGTTTGGGCATATCAACACAACCCGAAAACCAATAAAGCGGTTGCATGGATGTCGATCAGCTACAAAGACAATACGCCTCTTCGCGCACTTTACGAAATTTTCGATTACACATTAACAATTCCCTTTTCAACGAGCACGTCAGCAAACGGTTTTGTATTCGAAGATATTAAGCAAGATGACAAAGAGTTCAAAAAGCGCTACGCAACTTCGAAATACTACTTGTATGAGTATCAGGCGAAAGATTACGACAAAGGTTATCAGTTCGATGTTGTAGTAAAAAGCTCAATCCTGGATGCGCGCAACGGAAAGAAATACACGTATTATGACGATGGTCAGGTGAAAACGGAATATTTCCTGAAAGACGACGAACTGAACGGACTTCAAAAATCGTATCACGAAAACGGAAACATCAAAAAAGAAGGAAACTGGTTAAACGACAAAGAAAGTGGTTTGTTTAAGTTCTACAACGAAGATGGAGTTCTGGAAAACGACGAAACCTACGTAAACGGTGATCTTGAAGGTCCTGCACATTTCTATTATCCGAACGGAACAATTGAATATTCTTGTGATTATTCTTACGGAAAGAAAAGCGGATTGGCTCAAAAATACGATGAGAACGGAAAGGTCATTTCTAAAACGAATTACATTGGTGATAAGCGTTTTGGAGAATATACAGAATACGTGAATGGTCAGGAAAGCTTCAAATGTTACTACATAAAAGACGAATTGAGCGGACCATATACGGAAACATTATTTGACGAAGACGACAAACCTTATGCAACGGTCAAAGGTTCATACAAAGAAGGATATTTCGACGGGAAGATCATTGGATACTATCTTGGAACGAAAGACACATTGAGTGTTCGTACCTACCAAAACCAATTGCCGAGCGGAGAATGGCGTTACTACGATAAAAACAAACAGCTCTCTAAACGAATGAGCTTTGTGAATGGTCATGCATCAGTTTCAGAATATTTCAGTAACGGAAAAGTAACCGATCGCATTGAGATGAAAAGTGCAACTGACGAATATTGGTTCTTTGAATATGTTTATGGAAGTGATGATTCAAAAGTAACGGTTAACTACCGCGTTCCAACATATGAATTGGCGAAGAATTATAACGAATTCAGTGCATTTGAATCGGAAACTGCGATTTTTGATGTGGAAAGCACATTGGATTCTTATTACAAATACGGTTTCTATTCTTACGAGAACAATGTATTGATCTTCTCAGGAAACTACAACGAAGAAAACGCTAAATCGGGTCAGTGGGAACGCTTTTTCAAAAGTCAAAAAATAAAAAGTACCATTGAATATGTAGATGGCGAAGTTGCAAGAGAAATGTTCTACAGCAAAAAAGGAAAACCATTCTCTGGCAAAGTAGTTTACGAAATGATTGGAACACGTTTTTCGATTTCGGTTAAAGACGGAATGCGTAATGGACCAACGGAAGAAAAAGATTTGGAAACGAAAGAAGTGTCTGTTTACAATTATGTGAACGGGGAATTGGTGAATTAAGCTTTATCTCGACTACGCTCGATAACCCTATAACTGGATTATGAAAATATAACCGACGGTTATCGATTCCGCCGCGGCGGAAGATGAAATTAAAAACCCTCATCGACTCTCCAAGCGATGAGGGTTTCTCCGTAAAACGGAACTAACTAGAACTAATTATAAAACGCATTTCAAACTTAAGCTTGTTATTTGTTCTGTACAAGAGTATAAATACGGTTTTTTTTGCGTGAAACCGCATCGTGTTTTTGCGGTAAATACGTAAGAGAAAACTGCGTAGAAACCGCAATTTTGAGTAGAATCAACGTCCTCCCATCCAGAGAATATCCATCCACTTTCCGCCACCACTGCTGTCTCCGCTTTTGTGATAACCGTCAACCATTGGTTTGGTACGTTTGAAGGTTCCGGGGAAATCAACTTCAAAAAACCCATAAGGCTTCTTTGCTTTCCCATCTGCATTTTCAATATAAACAGCAATGAAATCATAATTCCATTCGCATTGTTTCAAAATAGTCGCTTCATCAATTCCAATTTCAATCGATGCCAATTCATCTAAATTCCGGAAGGAATAATACACTTCCCGAACTGTTTTTTCATCCATTGGAATTCGAACCTTGATCATTAACAAACTATCACCATGCGAATAACCCTTTTCATAATTCAGTTGAACCAAACTTTCAATTGCAGTTGGATTCTGAAGTAGATCCTGACTTAATCCGTCGGACAAATCAATGACCATAATATCGGCTTTGTCCTTATTACAAACAATTAAGTTGTGGTACTCCACAAAACATTTTTCTGTTCGTTTTGGTCCGGGAACCTCAAAACCGTTTTGACCATCAAACTCCATGAACTTAATTCCCTGTCCCAATTCAAGGTCAAATGATTTTGTCCAGCCGTGATACAGAAGCAGGTCGTAAGAATAATAATACGTTTTTAAACCATTCGTCCATGTTTCAACGAACGCATCACCTTGTTTTGGAACGGAATCGAAGATTGGTGGAATGGTAAACGAGTGCTGGTCCCAACGGGTGAAGAAACCGTATTTGTCTCCTTTTCGATATGCAGTTACCCAGTTGGTTGAAGACAAAACATCATCGTATTCAAAAACCAGGTTCTTTTCGTCAAGTGCGTTTTTAAATGGATGAAAGGCCAATTTATTATTCAATTTGAAAAACAGATTTCCTGTCCAGAAGCGTGTTACAAAAACACTATCGTAGATCAATCCTGACTGCAGTTTGCCAAATTTATCAGCAACACCAAACTTTCCATTTTTCGCCAGTGCAAAACGAAGCGTATCATTTCCTGAATTCAAATTGTTGATTAAATCGTATTCCGTTACGAACTTATCCCAATCTGTACTTTCCAACTGACTTTTATGAATTAGACCCAGCTTTTTACCGTTTTGAAAATAGTAATGATCGCCGTCAACATAAATATTGTCGAACTCATTGGAGAACACCTCATGCTTCGTATTCATGAGAGAATATCGTTTACCCAGTTTTACGATTTCCTGGGATACAGCATTAAAATTTGAAAGGAAAAGAACAAGTAATGCCGGTAAGAATTTCATTTTCATGTAAAACTGGATTTCAATCGATTCTCAAACTTAACAATAATTGAACCATTGAGTTACAACCTTAATCCAGCAAACCTTTACCGTTCATTATCGCTTCAACCGCTTTCTCTATTCGAGATTCTCGTGTTTTGTCTTGTTTGGGCTGTGAGAAATGAAGTAAATAAGCACGTTGTCGACCAGGAGTTAGTTTTTCAAAAGCTGTTTTTAATTCCGGCATGGCCTTAAACTTCGCTTTCAATTCTTCGGTAACAGGAAATTCTTTGGTTTTCTTCATTTCCATTTTAACGCCCGATTCTTCCACCTCAACAGCGTTGAAAATGTATTGTTTCAGAACATCTTTCAGTTCTGTAATCTGCGCCACATTGGTAAAACGAACTTGTCGGGCAGTCTGAACATTTTCCGTTTGTTGAATCAGAATGTTATCAGGATCTTTCATCAACGCTCCTTTGAAAAACAAAAAGGCGCAATATTCTTTGAAAACATGAATGAGAACAATGTTTTTCTTTTCATATGTATATGCAGGACAACCCCATTTCAATTCCTCTTTCAAATGGCAATCGAGCGCAATTTCACGCATAGCCGCAACTTCCTCATGCCATTTTTCTTCCTTCTGGAAATACCAATCAACTTTTGGATTCATGCTCTTGTTTTTCTCGTTTCGGGGCGAAAATACCACGACAACATTGTAAGTACCAAAAGTAATAATGATGGAATAATTTCACTCACCGGACTCTTAGCCATAATATGCGAATAAGCTGCTCCCGACATTGCAAAGAAAAATCCAGCATAAGCCCACTCTTTCAACACGGGAAGTTTCGGCATTAGCACAACCGCGGCTCCGAGAATTTTCCAAACACCAAGAAGTGTCATCAAATAAGCAGGATATTGAAGATATTCAAACTTCGCCACTTCTTCCTTCATTTGAATTAACTGAACAATTCCTGTTGATACCATTCCCAATGCCAACCAAACGGTGGCAATCCAATAGATTATTTTTTTTGTTTTTGTCATGATTTTTTGATTTTATCGGTCGGGGCGATCCGCCCAAGGCGGACGCCCTTACCCGATTTATTTTGATAATATTTCTTCTAAACGATCATGTGCCATATTTAATCCCATCGCAAATGGCATTTTCAACTGCATTGCTCGCGCTTCGATGGATCGATAAATCACCTGCATTGTTAACTTGCTTCTGTCGTCTGAAAGTTTCTCAAACTCTAAAAATTCTAATTGCGGTCCAATACTCACGCTTTCCATTTCAAAGGTTCTTACGATCTTTTCGTTTGGAATAAACTCGTGTATAGTTCCATGAAATCCATGTTTATTTCCCATTGGATCTGTGGTTTCAAACTGATAAGCTCCATGCTTTTTGTTCTCCAGTTTCAACACTTTGGTTCCCATCCATTGTTCCACCAATTCAGCTTCTTCGTAAGCTTTGAAAAGTAATTCCAAAGGCAAATCGAATTCTCTGGTAATTACCAGTTCTTGTTTGCTCTCTTCTGCAGTGATTTTCGTTTTCTGTTCCATAGTTCAATATCTTTAATTTCTCCCGCAGAGACCGCAGAGATTGATTTTGAATCGCCTTAGATCTGAGTTCAGGAATTCTCTGGGTATATTTATTCTAATCTTTTCTTTGCGCGCTTTGCGTACTTCGCGGGAATCGTTCAGTTGTTATTTTTTGTAAGCTTTCATAACGTCTTCCAGTTTATTGAAACGTGCTTCCCACATCAATCGGAATGGCTCAATGAAATCTGCAACTTCTTTCATTTTTTCAGGATTTAAATGATAATGAATTTCACGACCATTTTGCGTTTGCTGCAGCAATTCACATTCGGTAAGGATTTGTAAATGCTTGGAAACTGT
>CAMLET010000045.1 GCA_946479125.1 uncultured Flavobacteriales bacterium | reverse complement strand
TATTTCCCTTCATGCTGGTTTAATTTCTGCTGGATTCTTGATCGACCCGTTAGTGCTTTGCGATATTTTATCAACAACTACGGACAAAACATTACGCGGACCGCGTGGAGGCGTAATTATGATGCGTAAGAATTTTGATAATCCGTACGGATTGAAATGGAACAACGGCAACCCGAAATCAATGGGAGCATTGTTAGATGCAGCTGTTTTCCCTGGAATTCAAGGTGGACCCTTAGAACATGTAATCGCTGCTAAAGCCGTAGCTTTTGGCGAAGCATTGACAGACGAGTACAAAACATACATGAAACAAGTTCAGAAGAACGCTGCTGTAATGGCTGATGAATTCATGAAATTAGGATATACCATTATTTCTGGTGGGACAGACAATCACAGCATGTTGATTGACCTTCGTTCAAAAGGAGTTAACGGTAAAGATGCTGAAAACACTTTAGTGAAAGCTGACATTACTGTTAACAAGAACATGGTTCCATTCGATACAGAATCTCCATTCGTAACTTCAGGGATTCGCGTTGGAACTTCTGCAATTACTTCAAGAGGAATTAAGGAAGATGAAATCATCGCAATTGTAGGATTAATTGATCGCGTTTTATCTGATATTGAATCAGAAGAGACCATTAATGCAGTTCGAAAAGAAGTAAACGCAATGATGGCTGGAAGACCATTGTTTGTTTAGAGAAATTTCAGAAATACTATACAGTTGGGGCGAATCAAGATTCGCCCCTTCTTATTTTTATAGTGTCGTGATCGTTTCTTCATTTTTTTAATTCCAACTTAACATTCCTTAAAACTGAAATCATTTCAGAGTCATCTCATTCAAATAATAAAATGATTTAGTAACCTAAATTCCTTCATTCCAACTTCACATTGTAGGGGTAGGTTTGCGTCGAGAAAACTTATAAGAAGAAAAATCGACGCAATGAAAAAAGCAGTACAATTAACTAAAATTCTGCTAGTTACATTTTCAGTGATTTGTTCAATCAACTCGTTTGGACAACTAATTGGATTGGGAAGTAACTGGCATTATCTCGACAACGGAACCGATCAGGGAACCACATGGAAGAATGTTGGTTTCGACGATTCAACATGGCCTGATGGAAACGCAGCACTTGGCTATCCAGCTGGTGGTGGCGTAAGTACGGTTGTGAATTATGGTAGCGATGCCAACAACAAATTCATCACTACATACTTCAGAAAGAACTTCAATATTCCTGACATTAGTCAAATTCAATTTGTGAAACTAACCTTGAAGCGAGATGACGGCGCCGTAATTTATATTAACGGGAACGAAGTTATACGCTCAAATATGCCAGCTGGAGCTTTTACCTATCAGACATTAGCTCCAGCCAATGAAAACGTAACGGTAGTTTACGCTATTCCAGCTTCAGCATTTGTACAAGGAAATAATCTTGTTGCAGTTGAAATTCACCAAACAGCTTTAACCAGTTCAGACATCTTGTTTGATCTATCACTTGAAAACGTTGTAGACCAACCAATTATTGGCGCTGGAACAGTTTGGAAATTCAAAGACTCAGGAACAGATTTAGGAACAACCTGGACAGGAAGTGGATTTGACGATTCAGCATGGACGAATGGAATTGCTCCGCTTGGATATGGAATAACAGGAGTTTTAACAACTGTAAGTTACGGTTCAAACACCAATGCAAAATATCCTACAACTTACTTCCGTAAAACAGCGAATATTCCAGCATCAATGTACAGCTCAATTGACTCTGTTAAATTGACATTGACTATTGACGACGGAGCAGTTGTTCACTTAAACGGAACGGAGATTTTCAGAAGAAACTTAGCTGCCGGAACGGTAACTTATTCAACACTTGCGAATGTTACAGTTGGAACTACGGCTTCTTCATTTGTGGTTACTTTACCTAAAACTGCATTTCTAAGTGGAAACAACATCTTCGCAGTTGAAGTTCATCAGGTAACCGCAAATAGTTCTGATATCTATTTTGATCTTTCTGCACAACCAATTGCAAACGATATTAATGCTCTTGCTGCAGGTTCGGCTTGGTTATTCAATGATTCTGGTACTAACTTAGGAACAAGCTGGTCAACAAATGCATTTAACGATGCATCATGGCAAAGTGGGAACGCTCCGCTTGGTTATGGGAACGGAGACGAAGCAACAACTTTAAGTTTTGGTTCGAACATCTCGCAAAAACACATTACGACATATTTCAGAAAGCATTTCAACATTACTTCTACAGCAGGACTTTCTACAGTTAAAATTCAACTGAAAAGAGACGATGCAGCAATGATTTACCTGAATGGAGTGAATGTTTACAGAAACAATCTTCCAATGGGAACCGTTGCATTCGGAACGACTGCTTTGGGTCCAATTGAAGGAGCAGAGGAAAATCAGTGGATTACCATTTATCTTCCGATTTCAGCTCTTCAAATTGGTGATAACGTTATTGCCGTTGAAGTTCACAAGTTCAATTCTACAGAAACAGATCTACGCTTCGATTTAAAGATCGACTTACAATCGCAGGCACAAACAGCAACAGTCGCAGTTCCATTTATCGATTGCGATCCAAGTACGAATATGGAAATCGGATGTTTTACCTCGGTTAAACCAACTGCGCAAACTGCAGGATTGGTGATTCCGGCAACACACACTTTCCAAAAGATCTTGAAACAGGGAACTACTGGATTCTACACAAATACAGCAAACGCAGTTCCTTTGAACAACGACTTTACAGGATTCATTCCAACAAATGGAAGCAGTACTTTGGGTGTTCTTTCCGTAAATCACGAGAATGATCCGGGAGATGTTTCGTTGGTTTCATTACACTTTAACGACAACAACAAATTGTGGGTAAAAGATTCAGCTCGTCAGGTTGACTTTACACCATTGGTTAGAACAACCAGAAACTGTTCTGGTGGAGTTACACCTTGGGGAACTGTAGTTACTTCCGAAGAAACATATACAACAGGTGACGTTAACGGTGACGGATACCACGATCGTGGATGGCAAGTTGAAATTGATCCTGTAACAGGAAGAATTGTTGACCAGGATGGAAACGGAACACCAGACAAATTGTGGGCAATGGGGCGAATGAACCACGAAAACATTTGTGTGAGCAAAGATAGTACAGTGGCTTATCAGGCTGAAGACGGTGGAACATCAGGAGTTTACAAATACGTGATGACAGTGAAAGGACAGTTAAAAGCCGGAACACTTTATGTTTTGAAACGTGATAATGCAACTTCTACTACTGGAACATGGGTTCAAGTTCCAAACACAACTATTGCTGAAAGAAATACAGTTTCTGCCGTTATTACTTCACTTGGCGGAACAAACTGGAATGGTCCGGAGGATGTTGAATTTGGTCCTGATGGAAAAATGTATTTTACATCGAAAGGAACGGGAACCGTATGGCGTTTTAACGATAACGGAACAACAGTAAGCAACATTGAAGCTTGGGTTACAAACGCAAGTTATCCAATCACATATGCTGATGGAACAATTAACGAAAGCTGGGGAACAGGAATTGACAACCTTGCTTTTGATAATGAAGGAAATTGCTGGGCACAACAAGATGGAGGTCGCGGACACCTTTGGGTAGTTCGTCCTGATCACACACCTGCTGTACCGAAAATTGATTTATTCTGTGTTACACCAACAGGTTCAGAACCAACAGGGTTGACATTTACTCCAGACGGACGATACGGATTTGTTTCCTTCCAGCATCCATCAGGAACTACTGCAGTTACTGACGCAAACAATGAAAACGTAACTTTCAACGGGGCTACAACAATTGTTTTTGCCAGAAAAGAATTCTTAGGAGCTATGGCAATTGAGCCAAAGTTTGAATTGGGGAATGCCATTTCAGCTTGTGATAGCGTTCAATTAACGGCAAACACAACTGCAGATGTGGTGAACGTTTGGAACGATAATTCAACTTCTGTTCAACGCTACGTAACGCAAACAGGTTGGTACAAAGTAACAGCTTATGCAAACAACGGAAGATCTTATACAGATAGTATTTTTGTTACTATCACTCCTACTCCTCAAGCACTTTCAGTTTCACCAGTTACTGCATGTTTCGGAACTTCATTGAGTGATTTGAACGCTTCAGGAAACAATGTTGTTTGGTACAATGACGCTGGATTATCAAATCAAGTTCACACAGGAAATACATTTGCAACAGGATTAACAAGTGTTGGAACAACTACCTTCTACGCAACGCAAAGTATGAACGGTTGTGTATCTTCACCAACAAGTGCCTTAGTAACTATTCATTCGCTTCCTTCTACTCCAGCTACAACTGGAAATGCAATCTGTTTTGGTGAAACTCCAGTTGCAGTAAATGCTACCGGAACAAACATCAAGTGGTACTCTGACGCAGCAGCTTCAGTGTTAGTTGGAACAGGAAATAACTTTACAAGTGCTGAAACAACTTCAGGAACTTACACTTATTACGCAACAACAACTGATGCAAACAACTGTGTAAGTAATGTGGCTAACGCGCAGTATATAGTAAGAACATTGCCAGTTTCACCAAGTGTAACAAACACAACTATTTGTCAGGGAACAAGCAATCCGCAATTGACAGCTACAGGTTCTTCTGTTCAATGGTTCTCCAACGCTGGAGCAACAGCTCTTTTGACAAGCGGAAACAATTACACATCAAATGAAACTACTCCAGGAAACTACAATTACTATGTAACACAAACAGATGGTTTCAACTGTGAAAGTATTCCAGCAACAGTTGCATTCAGCATTACAGCTTTGCCAGTTTCACCAGTTTTGACAAATGCAACATCTTGTTTTGGAACAGCAACACCAGCTTTAACAGCTTCGGGAACAAACGTGATTTGGTATTCAAATAGCGGATTGACTACTCAAGTTCAAACTGGAAATAACTTTGCTACTGGATTGACAGCTGCTGGAACAACAACTTTCTATGCAACACAAACAGCAAATGGATGTGCTTCGCCTTCAGCAATTGCTACGGTAACCATCAATGCACTTCCATCAGCGCCAGTCTTGACAGGAAATGCGATTTGTTTCGGAGATGCGGCTCAAACAGTTTCATCAATAGGAACAAACGTTCGTTGGTATTCAACAGCTTCTTTGACGGACCAAATTGGAGCAGGAAATTCTTACACAAGTATTCATTCTGTACCTGGAAACTACACGTATTACGCAACGCAGACAGATGCGAACGGTTGTAGAAGTAATTCATCATACACGACATACACCATTCGTCAATTGCCAGTTGCTCCAACAGCTCAAAATGCAAGTGTTTGCGAAACGGTTTCAAACCCAGTTCTAAATGCAAACGGAACAACAGTTAAATGGTATTCGGATGCTGCAACTTCTCAGTTATTGACTAACGGAAATACATTTACTTCGACAGAGATGGTTGGTGGAACATACAATTACTATGTAACTCAAACGGATAATTTCAACTGTGAAAGTCAGCCTGCGGTTGTTGCATTTACAATTCATGAACAACCAAACGCACCAATTTCTCCAACAGTAAACAGCTGTTTCGGATCTGCAACACCAGCATTGAGTGCAGTAGGTCATGATCTTAAATGGTATTCGAATTCCAATTTGACAACTTTGGTTGGAGCAGGTAATGCTTACTCAACTGGAATGACGATTGTTGGTGATTATGATTATTTCGTGACCCAAACATCTGAAGAAGGCTGTACAAGTTTACCACAGCAAACTACACTTTCAATCATTGCAATTCCTGCTATGCCTTCGGTTTCAGGTGACAATACAATTTGTTTGAATGATATTACACCAAACTATTCAGCAACTGGCTCAAATGTAATCTGGTCTTTTGATCAGGCGCAAACACAAGTTGCAGCGAACGGTTCTGTATTCTCTCCTACAGCTTCAACAGTTGGATCTACGACTTATTTCGTGACTCAAACTGTGCAAGGATGTATTAGCTCTACTCTTCCATTCACGGTAACGGTAAACGCTGTTCCAACAGTAAGTTTCAGTGGATTGGATGCTAGTTACGGAAACACTTACGCTTCAGAAGTGTTAAGTGGACTTCCTTCAGGAGGAACATTCAGCGGAAGCGGAATTGTAGGAAATGAGTTTGATCCTTCGATTGCAGAAGTTGGTGGTCCGTACACAATTACGTACACATATACCAATCCAACTACCGGATGTTCAAATTCAACGACGGATATTGTTAACGTTACTTCAACAGTTGGAGTGATCGATCTTTCGAACGGTTCAGGAATGGAAGTTTATCCAAATCCAGCAACAGAAGAAGTGAACGTTGCTTTAGAATTGGCTAACGAATCAGTAATTGGTTTAGAATTGGTTGATGGAAACGGAAAACGTATCTTGATTCAAGGCGAGCAATCGTTGAATAAAGGTCACCACGATTTCAAGATCAATAGAACAGAATTGCAATTGGCAACAGGAGTTTACTACTTGCAAGTTACGATTGACGGTTCTACAAAAACAACAAAAATTACTTTCCAATAAATTAAATGTCGACTCTGTCTCAACCGGGGATGGAGTCGACTTTTTTACAGCGCTATGAAAAAAATCATTTTAATACTGTCTTTAGCTTCCCTTTCAACACTGTCATTTTCGCAGGAAGAAGCTTATTCCGACACCAAATTTCGTTCAAGTTTCATTTGTTACGATTATCAATTTGCGATTCATCATCCCGATACGGTGATTGGTCTGAATCTTCGTCAGCAGAACGTAAAAGAAATTCCAGAAACCATTGCTTCATTAGACAATCTTGAGTTCTTGAATCTGATGAAAAACTCCATTCCAAGTCTGCCTAACAACTTTGGAAACTTAAAAAAGTTGATGATTGTCAATCTTCGTCAAAATAAATTGGAAACGCTGCCACCATCTTTCTTTCAGCTAAAGAAATTAGGTGAATTGGAATTAAGCAAAAACAGTTTCGACACGATTGATTATCAATGGAACAAGTTGAAATCACTTTGTCAGTTGAGTATGTCGACGAACCATTTGGTCGCTATTCCTGCATCAATGACAAAAATGAAGAAATTGTCGCATGCCGATTTCTCCACGAATAAAATTGTTTCGCTTCCTGTTGGTTTCGGGAAAATGAAAAAATTGGAATCCCTGAATTTATCGAACAACAGTTTGACTGTAATTCCTTCGGATCTATTACAAAATGGAAATATCAATGAATTGATTCTGGATGACAATCAATTGACCACTCTTCCCAACAGCTTTTCAAATAAAAGTGAATTGAAAGTATTGTTGATCTCGAATAACAAATTGACAGAACTTCCTTCAAGCATTTCAAATTTATCTGAATTGGAAACATTGGGATTATCGAATAATCAGCTCAAGCAATTGCCATTGGAAATTGGTCAACTCAAAAATCTGAAGACTTTAATTCTGATTGAAAATCCCATCTCAGCAGAAGAAATAGCACGAATTCAAGCAGCATTACCTACCACAAAAATCATCACTCAATAATTTAGGTTATGAAAAGTTATTTGCCTTATTCAATTCTATTTGTCGCGCTTTCAACCCTTAGTGGATTCAACTTTAAGTCCTCAGGATCTGAAATTGAGACTTACACAGCGGAAGAAATTGAAACAAAAACAGTTGAATTGGGCAAGTTGCTCTTCTTTGACAATAACTTATCTAATCCAACCGGGAAATCATGTGCAAGTTGTCATTCACCAAACACGGCGTTTTCTGATCCAAACAACGCATTGGTTTCAGCAGGTGTTTTCAACCTGAAAGGTCAACGAAACACTCCAAGTATTAATTACATGGCTTTCAGTCCGGATTTCAGCAAAGATGAAGAAGGTGCTTATTTTGGCGGACAATTTTGGGACGGGCGAGCAAAGGATTTATGCGAACAAGCCAAAGGTCCATTATTGAATCATATCGAAATGAACAACAGCAGTAAAAAAATGGTTGTTGATGCTGTGAAGAACGGAAGCTATTCTCATTTATTCAAAGCTATTTATGGTGAAACCATTTTCCAAAACACAGAACTTTCGTTTCAGTATATTGCTGAGGCGATTGAATTGTACGAGAAAAGTGCTGAACTGAATTCTTTCACTTCTAAGTTCGATTATTATCTGGCTGGAAAAGTGAAGTTAACTGCGTTGGAGAAAAAAGGAATGAAGTTGTTCAATGATCCTAAAAAAGCCAATTGTGCCGCTTGTCACATTTCAACAGCTGATGAAAAATCAGGTAAAGTATTGTTTACCGATTTCACTTTTGACAATCTCGGAGTTCCAAAAAACCCTTTGATTAGCACAAAAGAAGTTGACCGTGGACTAGGAAAGGTTTTGAATTCAGCTGCTGAAAACGGAAAATTCAAAGTTCCTACATTAAGAAATATTGCTTTAACGTCTCCGTACTTTCATAATGGTTCATTTAAAACATTGGAAGAAGTGGTAGAATTCTATTCTGATCGAGATTCCGGAAAATTTGGCAAACCTGAAGTAGAAGAAAATGTGAATCACGATGAACTTGGAAATCTTCATTTAACTAAAGAAGAAGTCAAAGCTATTGTCGCATTCATGCTGACATTAACGGATGGTTACATCCTTCAACAATAAACAAAACAGTACAGGTGAATAATCATTCGCCTTGACCGTTTTGCATTTTTTATGAGTCTTTTTGATTGAAGTAACGATTCTATTTCCGTAAATTAGATTTGAAACACACCCACGTTTACAAAATGATTAAGTATTCACTTATACAATCGCTATGGAAACTAAAGATGTTCATAACTACGAGTTCAGAGTATTCCCAAATGAGAAATCTCCGCGCTTATTCAAAAGCCCTATTCTAGAAGTTTTAACCAAAACAAAACTTTGGATTATTGTCACCATTTACACCGCATTTTCATCTGTTTGGATTGCAATGTATATTGGCTGGTATCACGGTTCATTAACAACAAGTGCATTCTATTTTGTGCTCGGCTTCTTTGCCTGGACATTCGGTGAATACGCATTGCACCGCTGGGTTTATCATAAAATATCAGATGCTTCATACGATTCCGGATTACAATATGTTTTCCATGGAATCCATCACGAATACCCAAGTGACGAAGACAGAATTATTCTTCCTCCCGTTCCAGGTTTAATTATAGCTCACGCCATTTTGGGAGTTCTATATCTCATTTTTGGTGTCGACTGTTTGGTTCTGGGAGCAGGATTTTTAATGGGATATCTGGCATACATTTCCATTCATTGGATGGTCCACAGTAAACCAACTCCAAAACGTTTTAGCTTTTGGTGGAATCATCACAATATTCACCATTATCAGCAGCACGACAGAGCCTTTGGAGTTTCAACGCCAATTTGGGACATCATTTTTAGAACAATGCCTGAACGCGGACGAAAAACCATTACAATTCTGCGAAAATAGTTGTTGATTCTACGATTATTTCTAATTTGGAGTCGGTGAAAATTCAACTGTGAAACTTGTCGCTCTAATCTTAATTATATTGCTGTTGCCGCTAAGTATTTTAGTGGCAATTGCGCTTTTTATAAGTTCGCCCGGAACCGTCATTTTCTCACAGCAACGTGTCGGATTAAATCAACTTCCATTTACCATTCATAAGTTTCGAACGATGAAAAATGGAAAGATCACTTTCGTTGGAAAAGTGGTTCGTAAGCTTGGTTTAGATGAAATTCCGCAATTCTGGAACATTGTAAAAGGCGAAATGTCCTTTGTTGGTCCACGACCCTTAACTCAATTCGATATTGATGGATTGGGATGGAATTCTGAATTAGCAAAAACGCGTTGGGATGTTCTTCCAGGAATTACAGGTCCAGCACAATTGACCAATGTTTGCAACGCGGATTTATCCCTTTCAAAAGATTTACAATACGTTAATTCGAAATCGAACAGCTACGATTTCAAAATATTGATGCGCTCGGCGCTTGTACCTATAATCGGCAAACACACTTCCTAAATGAAAGTTCTCGTAAACGGAGTTGGAAACATTGGCACCACTCTACTCAACCTATTAATCGATTTCAAATCAGAACTTGGGATATCTGAAATTTACGCGCTAAAAAAAAGCAAGGTTGATGTTTGGAATGAAGCCGAACTACAGATACTTAGTGAACGTGGTGTAACTCTTTGTTCAGAAACGAATACGAAATTCAAACCTCTGTCTGAAATCATTGGAAATATCGATTACATTTTCGATTGTAATGCCAACGGAATGGGCTTAAAAAACAAAACCTGGTATGAGAGCCTTTCTCACATAAAAGGTTTCTCAACTCAAGGCAGCGAAAAGGGTTTCGGGATTCCGTTTATGTCGAATGTAAACAATGACGAAATTCGAAATCAACGTTTTGTTCAAGTCGTTTCATGCAATACACATTCGCTTTCTACTATTGTTCAAACACTTACCAATAACAATTTCGACAATCTAATTTCAGGAGATTTCGTGGTCGTTCGCCGATCAGAAGACATTGGCAACCATCAGCGACTAGTCAGTGCAAATGTAGTTTCACGTCACATGCAAAACGACATTGGAACACACCATGCCATCGACGTAAAAGACTTGTTTGAAACCAAAGGAATTCACTTGAATCTACAATCGTCGGATATTACAACTCCGAGCCAGTTAATGCATACCGTTCGTTTTTCTTTAAAACTGAAGAAGAGAATTGATATTGACGAAATGTCGAAGTTGATCTCAGAAAACCCATACATCGCAACCACTTCTAAATACGATTCAAATGTCATTTTTGAATTAGGAAGACGTTACAGCAGATATGGTCGTTTGTACTCACATGCAATTCTGAATTGGAATAACCTTCTGCTTGATGAGTACGAAAATACGATCAAAGGCTGGGCATTTATTCCACAGGAAGGAAATTCATTGTTATCAACCATTCATGCTTATTTATTGCAAACTGGTCAAGACGGAAACAAGATTGAAATTCTACAAAGTGCCCTGCTCCGAAAGGAATGGTGATCCGAATGGCTTAAAGTGTAAACCCTAGATTGAACTGAAATAAGTCCAGATTCATAAATCCGTTTTTGTCACTCGACAGTATATTCTGACGATTTGCTTGATACTCCATACCTACAAACAACACGGTATGGAGATTGTCCAATGGTTTGGTCATTCCAAAACCAAGTGCTAATCCGTTATACTCATTGTTATAATGATAAATTTCACTGTCATTCGATCCATGAATCCAGGACAACTTGAAGAAGAATGGATTTTTGTTCAAATCGTTTTTGTTTAGGTGAGCACGAAACCCAAGTTCAGTTTGAAATAGAATAGTTTTGTCATTACCCAATAATTCACCCGCCACAGAAAAGTTAATTCCAGTTATTAAATGTATGGCGTTTTTCTCAAGGTTTCCAAACATTAAATCGGCATGAAATGTTTTAATTGTGCTTCGCTTCATTTGGTTTCTCATGAAGGTATCAGAAACTGAACCAATGCCCAGCGTTGGCGTAAAATAAACCTTACGCACTTTTTTGAGCGAGGTAGAATCTTGAGAAAATACTGCAAAACAATTCAGGAGGATTAGACTTAGGATGATGGTTTTCATTGGTGATTTATTTTCAGCGAAGGTAAGGATTAACGGTGGAAGCTCGTGTTTAGAACGGAAATTTTCACTTCCGATCTCAGCCCCCATCAAAAGCTCAGGGATTTCGGGAATTCGGGAAATCCCGCTCATCGCTGGAACAGCGGGAGGTACAGCTTCACTCATCACTGTCGATTAAAGCCGAAATATGATAATACAGATTAAAACACTCGATATTCAAAAGAATTTAAAAGACAA
>CAMLET010000044.1 GCA_946479125.1 uncultured Flavobacteriales bacterium | reverse complement strand
AACAGAAATGTATCCCGGTTTTGCTGGTTGAATCCAGAAAGAGTATGAGTTGCTGTTGATCGGAATACGTTTTGCTGAATCTTCGCCATCACGAACTGAAATAACGCCGATCATAACATCACTTTTCTTGATATCACCTTTTTGTTCTTTTCGGTTAAAGTCGATGTAAACAATGTCAAACTGATCTTTCGATTCGTCTCTAGATGTAAATGAATAATCGAACCCTCCAAGAGATTTGATGTAATAACCCATTGTTGATGAACTCATCAATCCACCACCAGGTACATTGATTGATGTTTTTTTCTTTGATACGATATCGAAATCAACCATTTTTTTGTTTTGGTCCAATTCAATGACTACCATGTTTCCAACACGAACTTCAAATGCTCCTGCGTTAGTGCTTCCACCCGTTGCACTAGCAGCAACTTGCATTGCCAATCCACCCGCAGAAACTTGTTTGCGGAATTGCTCTCCAATTAGGAAAATATGTCCGTTATCTGAAACTACGATGTCATGGAAGAAAATACTGAAAGCCTTACCGGCTTCTTTTTTGTCTTCTTCGTCCATGTTTTCCACCTTGAATTTGTCGATATCACCTTTCCATGCGTATTCTGTTGTCGAAATTTCATTTCCGCTCAAATCCAGTTCCATTGCGAAGATACCTTGACTTTTGTCTTTCAAATAATCGTCTTTCGGCTTAAAGTATTCACCAACAATGATGATCTTTTGTGTTTTCTCATTGATAAACGATTTCAAAATTGATTTACGACCTGTTGCTTCAGTTCCCAATTGGAATTCTTTGATTTTCTTTCCTGTCTTTGTGTCAAGAATCAAACAATACATGTCGAATTCTTTCGTCATCATATTTTTCTTTTTGGAAACTGTTGCTGTTAAGATATTTTCAGAAACGTCAACAATCTCTGATGTTTCAACCAATGTTGAGTTTGCATCTGTTGCGTATGACCATGTTTCTTTGGAGTTGTTATCGTAAGCTACAATCTCGTATCCCAACTTGTCGTTCTTAACGAAGGTATTGCGAATAAATCCTGCATTTCCCATTGGGTAAATAGAAAGGTTTTCCGTTTGACTAGCATAGTTCGCTTCGATTTTTCTAACTTCCCATTTACTCAAATTGTCTGCTGCAATTGTGTTTTTTCCAAGTAAAGTTCCACCTCTGTCATAAGACACAAATTCCAATCCTGTTTTGTTGTTATAGAATTGCATCATGAAAGCAGAGCCGTTATATACAACTTCTAACAAAACACTTTTCTTTGATCTTACGATTTCAAAATTTCCTGAGGCATTATAGTTATCGTCGAAAATCGCGATTTCGTAGGCGTTATTGTCTTTGTCTACTTTCTCTTTCATGTAAAATACATAGTAACCAACAATCTTGTTGTTCTCAACAATGGTTCCTGAATTAGATACGCTTCTTAGATTTAGTACGTTTGGTACGGTTGTTTGTGCAGTAAGTGCTCCCAGAGAAAGAGCAAATGCTGCGACTAAGGTTTTTAGATTTTTCATTTATCTTATTTAACTTGTTTTACAAAAATGTACCGTTTTACCGAGTACAAATATTCTTCGAGTTCCGATATGAACCAGCCATATGGAGAGTTTTTTAATTCTGGGGCGTATTGCGGCCAAATGAGTTTCAGTGTTTCTTTATCGTCCGATTTTATCAAGCTTACAATTCCAATTATCTGTTCTTCTGGTGTTAGATTTGGCGTTGAAAAACTGATCTCAGGAACAACAGTTGTTGACATAGTATAGAAGTTTGCGCTGCTGCAATTTGTCAGAATATAACAAAAGCGGTCATAATCTTCCGGTTGTGCAAGGTTTTGCGTTTCAATATGTTTACCAATGATATAGCGTTCTTTCAAAAAACCAAGGGTGGCGAATCCGAGAGCTGTATTTATTGGTGTGTGTGAATTTAGATTGTAATTCTCTACAGCCATGTATTGGTAGCGTGAAAGTTGACCCAGTTGAAATGAAATTTCACTCATTTCCTGATAAAGCTTCGCTCGAATTTCAGCAGGACTTGATTTTGATTCAGTACTTGTTAAGTTGTAGACTTTCTCAAGCGCAAGGTAACGATCGTTTGAATAGGGATGACTTGCCAGGTAAGAATCCCATTCGGTTTCTATTTTTTTGCTGAAACCAAGGGAGTTTTCTCTTGTATAATATTTCTCTTTGCTTGAAAATACTTCTTGAATAGGTGCTGGAAGTGTTGAGAAATCCATTTTTCCTGCTGATGCTTCGCCATAGTAATTCATGATCTCAAAGACCTTGATCCCCTGAGCAGCATCATAACCAGCCGCAATAACGTATTTTAATCCAAGTGAATCAGCCTCAAATTCAAATGATCTCGAGATTTCTTTGTCCTTTAAAATTTTAGGCAGCATCAACTCGTTCAGCGCACTAGCTTGTCCATATTGTTGACGCCCTGCAATTGACAATTCTTTCTGAATAGAATCATTCGTCAGGAATTTTGCCAATCGTACTTGTTCCTTCTGACTATGCTTGAGGGAATTGTGTGCTATTTCATGAGCTATGACAGTAGCCAGTTCATGAACGTTTCTACACTCATACACCAAATTGGCATTGATAAACAAAATATCATCACCCATGGTGAACGCATTGAATGCTGTCGATTTATAGATGAATCCTTCAGTATGTTGAGGGATAGACGGATTTGCTTTTACAATACTGTTTATTACGGAATCAATAAGAAACGTCATATAGCACGAATCCAAAACATATTGCCTGTCCAATAACGTCCTTTCGGCCATTATCTTTTGAACATGTCTTCTTGTAATGATAGATTTTTGCTGATTACTAATTTCCTCTGTAATGTATGGTTTTGAATATTTTATGCGGTCACGGGCAGCTTCTATTCGCGCATCAGTTTGAGAAAATGATAACCAGGTGATAAGTATAAAAACCAGATTCAGGGGCAGTTTCATTCAGTAATTTTGTACGAAAATAACAGTTTTTTTTAATTGCTGTTGATTCGATATAACCGTCTGAAATAAATCTCAAAAACAGGATCCAAAAGTTCTACGTTATTGCCTTGAATATCGATGAGATCCTGCTCCATAAGGATACGACGGTTTTTGACGACCAAAGCTGAGGTTCCCAATTGGTATTTCTCGATCGTTGCTTTGGAAGAAAGCTGTTTCTCTCCGTTCAGAATAGCTTTGATGAGTTTGATCTGTGACTGATTCATCAATTCAATTTCGCGCTGAAATAGGGGAGTGTTCGATTGAATCACTTGTTCTATTGCGCTTTCAATGATTTGCTGCGTACAAACGTTTTCGGTTCTCACCCAGGTGTAGTGCGACAATTGTTGTACGTACCACGAATGGTTTTTCATACTGTCGCTGATCAGTTTAGCGTTTTCCTTGTCAATCGATTTTCCGGTACGTTTGAATTGTTTCATAATGAACGAAACCCATTTCTCGGAAGCAATCTTCTGGAGGAACATCAGATCGCCAAATTTGTAAAATGCATTCGATGAATTGCTGAAAATGTCGTTCATCATATGACGTTTGCTCCCGTAAATACAGTAAGTAACTTGTTTTTGTCGCTGCCAAACTGCTCGTAAACGTTTTTCCAACTGGTAGTTCGAATCAATATCGCGTAAATGCTGAAACTCGTCTATACAAATGATGTAGTGGGTACCTTTTTCCTGAGCGATGAGTTCGGGTAAATTCAAAACCTCATCCTTGTGTTTTTCCAATTCAGAAAGGTCAAATGTGATACTAAAATCGATGTGTGGATTTACTCCGAAGTTTAGTTTTGGAGTCAGTTTTCTAAAATACTTCTTGATCAATTGGACCCATTCTTCCCATTTGTTTGAAGAAGCTGTGATTACAGAGCGTGCATATAATTCAAGAAATTCTTGTTCGTTGCCCACTGAAAACATGTCAAAGGAAACGAGGAAAAGGTCAGAATTTTCCTTTTGCAGATCGAGCATCACTTTTTCAACCAATGAAGATTTTCCCCAACGTCGAGGTGAGATCAATAAGGTGTTTATTCCTCCAACAAGATTGCTTTTGAGTCTTAGCGCGTCATCCTCACGATTGGTGAAGGCAGTTGTACTTACTGTCGACCCGAAATTGAACGGCATAATTCGATCTTTCATCCTTCGAAGGTATGAAATTGAATTCGGCTTACCAAATGGTAACTTACTAATTGGTAAGTTGTCATTTGTTTTTCAGCTTACTTTTTAGTAAGTTACTGTTTGGTAAGTTGTCTAATCGCAGCACAAAACAAGATTTAAGCTAAATTTGCAATCATGAAAAGTTTCGACCAGCAAACATTAGGCGATTTAGAGTTCAACCAGATACGGGAATGGCTTGTCTTGGGCGCAATTGGCGAAACTGCGAAAAAACGACTTGACGAACTACAACCTTCAAACGATTTTGATGCCATTGAAAAAGCCCTGCTCAGAACTGCTGAATTCAAGAATATTCGTGTAGAAGGAGAAAGTTTTCCGCGTTTGGAGTTTGAAGAGCTTTTGGAGGAAATTAAATTGCTTCCTATTCAGAATGCGGTTCTTCCGCAAGAAGGATTTATAAGAATTAGTCAGGCTTGTGACTTGGTGAATGCCATTTTACATTTCTTCGATAAGCGTTCTCAGGATTATCCGGAACTTTTTGCCTTGCTGGATGAGGTATCTTTCAATACAGAAATCATTGCCTCAATTGAAAAGGTATTTGACAAAAAAGGATTCATTCGAAATGATGCATCGCCTTATTTGGCTGAGATCCGACATAGCATTCATACCGTTCGACAACAAATTTCCCGCATTTTCGACAAAGAGATGCGCAAGTTTATAAAGGAAGGATTCTTAGGTGAAACCAGAGAAACATTCATCAATGAACGTCGTGTTTTAACCGTTCTTTCTACCCATAAACGACAAGTTGGCGGATCGGTAATGGGCTCTTCCAAAACCGGAAGTTTGACCTTTATTGAGCCTGCAGCAACTATTCCGCTGAACAATGAACTCGAGCTTTTACTTGACGACGAGCGAAAAGAAATCTTCCGAATTCTGCGCGTTCTAACTGCTGAAATTGCACACCATTTGCCGTTGATAGAAGCTTATCAGAAGTTGCTTACAGAAATCGACTTCATTAACGCGAAAACAAAACTGGCATTCGATCTTGATGCCGTTCTTCCTGGAATTGTTCGCGGAACAAGAATCGAATTGATTGATGCTTATCATCCCATACTTTGGAAAAACAATAAATCGCTTGGTAAACCAACGTTTCCACAGCATGTGATTTTGGAACCACAAAGTAGAATGTTGGTGATTTCCGGGCCAAATGCAGGAGGGAAGTCCATTACTTTAAAGACAATAGGACTTTTACAACTCATGTTGCAAGCCGGATTACTCGTTCCCGTTCACGAGAACAGTAAAATGTGTTTCTTTCAGCAAGTGCTTACGGATATTGGTGACAATCAATCCATCGAAAATGAACTGAGTACATATTCTTATCGTTTGAAACGAATGAAGCATTTTCTTCGTGTTTCGAATAGAAGAACTTTGCTTTTACTGGATGAATTTGGTACAGGTTCTGATCCCGAATTGGGTGGTGCTTTAGCCGAAGTTTTCTTTGAGAATTTATACAACAGTGGTGCGTTTGCGGTTATTACAACACATTACGCTTCCATAAAACTGAAGGCTGATCAGTTGAAAAATGCATTGAACGGTTGTATGCTTTTCAACACGGAAACGCTGGAGCCGATGTACCGTTTCAGCATGGGACAACCCGGTAGTTCATTTACCTTCGAAGTTGCTCAGATCAATGGAATTCCGATGAAACTGATTGAAGAAGCGAAAGGTAAACTCGATAAGAATCGCGTTAAAATGGACCGTTTGCTTAGTGAATTGCAAAAGGAGAAAACCTATTTGGAACGATTGACAAAAGAACATATCGAAGCACAGGCTTTGGCAGATGAAGCACGACAGTATTATTTGGAACGTAAAGATCATTTCGAATCGCGATTCAAGAATCAACAGGAATTTATTGAGAAGAATAACCTTTACCTGAATGCTGGAAAGAAGTTGAAATCGTACATCGATAGATTCCAAACACGTTCCCGAAAAAAGGATGCGAATAATCCCTTAATGGAAGAGGTGAAAAAGTATTTGCTTATCGAGAAATCGAAGATAGAAGAGGCGAAACGCAAAACGGAATTAATGAAAAATCCTGCTTCAGTTCCGCTTACACGTCGTAATAAAGATGCTGCAATTTCCGCAAAACTCGCAACTAAAGCGACTGAATCCGATACAGCTGAACCAAAAGTTCCCAAGCCTAAAGCTAAAAAACGCAAAACGCAACAACCACAACAAGATCCGCTTCAGCAAGACAAAATTGTAGTTGGTTCAACAGTGAAACTGATTGAAACCAAACAATCCGGAACAGTTGAAGATATTACGGGTGCAATATTGACCGTAGCCTTCGGCTTTATACGCATGAAGGTAACACGCGATAAATTGATGTTCGTAAAATGATTTGGGGCGGACTTCGACTCCGCTCAGTCACCAGCCCCTGTATTATTTACATTCCCAATAAACTTTCAACGGCCTTTTTCAATTGTGCGTCTTCACCTTTCAACATGGTATTGTAGTCGTTGGCAATTTTGATATCCGGCTCACACTGATTGTTTTCGTAATACTTTCCATCCATTGTCATTACACCAACTTGTGGAATTCCGAATACCAATGTGTGATCTTGTAAACCTTCCCACCAAACAGCAGTTCCTGTTCCCGGTACTGGCATCCCAACCAGTTTTCCAATTCCAAGTGTTTTGTAAACCATCGGGAACATGTGTGCATCCGAGTAGTTTCCTTCGTTCATAATAACTATGGAAGGCTTGTTCCACTTATTTGCCGGCTCAACCCCAATTTGATTTTCTCTAGGCACAAAATTGATGTATTGTTTTCCTGAAAGGAAAGTTGCCAGATCATCGTGTAACCAACCACCACCGTTGAATCTTGTATCAACGATCAAGGCTTGTTTGTTCACGTATTTCCCCATTACCTGATCGTAGAATTCGCGGTAACTTCCGTCATCCATTCCTTTCACGTGCATGTAACCTAACTTTCCATTTGACAATTTGTCGGTCATTTCCTGCATGCGTTTTACCCAACGCATATAAAGTAAATCGCCCATTGCCCAGGAAGCAGCTGGTTTTACCGTTTCTTCCCAACGTTTTCCTGTTGCAGGATCGAAAAGTGAAAGCAAGGTGTATTTACCTGCTTTTCTATTCAGGAATTTGTAGTAGTTCGTATTCTCTTCAATTGTATTGTTGTCAATCTTCTCAATGATAACTCCAGCTTTGATTTTTGAAGTTGAAGAAACCAACGGACCTTTAGCAATCACTTCCTGAATCTTTAATCCTTTTCCAGTGTGCGTTTCATCGAAGAATGCTCCAAGATTTGCTGTTTCGTCTGGATTTTGAAGGTCTGGACGGTAGAAACAACCTGTATGTGAAGCGTTTAATTCACCCAGCATTTCACTGCACATTTCGGCAAAATCTCTGTTGTTATTGATGTGTGGAAGGAATTTGGCATAAACTGTTTTGTAGTAATCCCAATCAACGCCTTGCATATTGCTTACATAGAACTTCTCCTTTGTTTGTCGCCAAATGTGCTCGAAAAGATATTCACGTTCCTTCGCTGCATCACGCGTGTTTTCGGCATTGAAAGGAACATCTTTTTTCTCCGCTTTCTCTAAATCGATTTTTGCTATTTTTCCGTCGATAAGTACAACTCCGCTGTTTTTGTCTTTCAGGAATGAAACTCCGCTCACCCATCCTGCACTTAGTTTCAATAACACTTTCGTTTCCTGTTCTTTGAAATCGCGAACCCAAAGATCGGTTCCGTCGCCATAATTGGTGAAGTAATACAACTTGGTTCCATCGTCATTTAAGAAAGCATCACCCAAATAAGAAGAAGTTTCTGTTACACGAACTTTACGTGCATCCAATCCTTCTTTCTCAATAAGAATTGGTTTTACTTTTTCCTCAGTTTTGGTTTTGTCGTCTTTCTTTTTCTTGTCATCCTTTTTATCGGTTTTAGCATCTTCCGTTTCTTTATTCGCAGTTTCTTCTGAATCCTGCTGTTCCTTCCAAAGTTCGTAGTCGACCTTTTTCATCTTGAACTGATCGTAAGCAGCTTGATTCAAGAAAATCACATAAGCATCGTATTGTGCACCATGACTTGCTACATTCTTCATTCCATGACGATTGGAATAATAAAGAACTGCATTTCCATTCATGGTAAATCGGGCACCGGAATTATCGAAACCATTCTGCGTAATTTCAAGCATTGGCTCTTTTCCTGTAACATCCAGAAGCCCTATTTGCTCTCGCCAAAACCCGTCTTGTAAGAAACTCACCAATAAATAGCGGCTATCTGGCGACCAGTCAAAACCTTGATCTCCGTCAGAGTAGGAGTAATTTCTATCTGCTGCCAAAACCGTTCTTGTTTGTTTCGATGCTACATTGTAAATAGCTACAGCTGTTCTATCCTGAATGTATGCGATTTCTTTTCCATCTGGCGAAAACGCTGGTTGAAAATTCTCGTGCGCATCATTCAACAAAACGCTTTCTTCAATAACCGTTGAACAATAGAAGTATTTCTCCTCTGCTCGCGTCAATTTGGTTTGATACAAACTCCATTTATTTCCACGTTCTGAAGCATAGACCAGGGTTTTTCCATCTTCAGAGAATGTCAATCCACGCTCTTCCTCTGGAGTGCTTGTGATTCGTTTTGTGACACCACCTTCCATGGATGTTACATAAACTTCACCGTGTTCAATGAAAGCCACATCTTTTCCGTTTGGAGAAACTGCTACGTCGGAAGCGCCAGAAGTTGCAGTAACTGTTTTGGACTCCATATTCTTATTTGCCGTTTCAATAACAATGTTCACTTTCTGTGGTTGACCACCAGTTTTTTGAGTATAGATCTCACCGTCAAAGCCATAACAAAGTGTGTTGTCGTTTGCTATAGAAAGAAAACGAACTGGATTTTTGGTGAAATTGGTAACCTGAGTTGCATTTCCGTTTGAAGTCGAGTTCCAAACGTTAAAGCTTCCACTGGTTTCACTTAAGTAGTAAATCTGCTTGTCATCTGCCGACCAAACCGCATTTCTATCTTCACCAGCAAAAGTGGTGCGTTGTTCAAAAGATTTATTAGCAATATTGAATGTCCACAAATCTCTCGTAACAGCTGAAGTATGGTGTTTTCTCCATGTATCCTCATAACCTTTTTTATCCTGGAAGATCATTTGGGTTCCCGCATGATTTAATTTCACTTCCTCCATTGCAATAGAAAGTTCTTGCTTTTCACGACCACCTTCAACCGGAACACTGTATAATTCGCCCAAAGCACCATAAGGAAACTGACTCATTTGCGCATTGTCCATTCTGGATGCTGTGAATAGAATTGATTTCTTATCAGCACTCAAACATTGTGGTAAATCATTGCTGGAATGGAACGTCAAACGATTAGGTGTTCCGCCTGTTAGGGCAACAGAATAAATATCAAAGTTTCCATGCTCATCAGAAGCGAAATAAATCGTTTTCCCATCTGCTGAAAAAACAGGCATGAATTCGTAACCTGAACCAACCGTAATTGGTGTTGCAGTTCCACCGCCAGAGCTTACTTTATACAAATCTCCCTTGTAAGTAAATACAATCAGGGATCCGTCAGGCGAAATAACCGGATAACGCATCCAAAGCGGATTGGTATTTGATTCAGGAAGAACTGGCGCGAAACTCATTAAGAAGCTTCCCAACCAAAGTATGGCAATGGCTTTTTTCATGGGTGAAATTTTGATTAAAAATAGTAATTCGGAAGTAATATTTTCACGTTAACAAATCGTTATAGTCTTTCAATTTGGAATTTTAGTCGTGTTTTCGTAGCTTTCGGACACTTATTCCCAAGCATACCATGACGTTTAGAACTGTTACAGCCCTAATAGCAACTTTTTCATTATCAATTACTAATCAAGTTTCGGCGCAGAGTTCCCAGTGGGAGCCTGAAATGATTGCTGTTACTTATTTGGATCAGGAACATGTGATAATGGGAACGGATGCCATCGTTGAAAAGAATTGGCAAAGTTTACAACAACCTAAGTTTTGGCAGCAAATTATGTTGCTTTCACCGGATTCGTGCTTGTTGAATGTGGCTTCAACCCGACAAATTGTTGGTCGTGTTTCCAATAGAGATTGGTCTAAAAGAACAGATGCTCAGAAATCGCTATTTAGAGATAGCGTTAGAGTTGCAAACGGTTTGCCGGTTGGTGAACGCATTAATGTAACTACAGGTAAAAACGATTTTTACCGCTTTGATGCTGTTTTTGAATCGTTGCCAAAAGGTGTTTCCGTTTTCGAAGCGAATGGAGTAGATCCATGGTATGCACAATCCATCTTGTTGATTGAAAGTCCGGGTAAATTGGCGAAGTCAAGTGCTGGTGCTTATGGTCCGTTCCAATTAATGCCTTCGGTTGCACGTTCTTATGGTTTGACAGTAAATTCAACCGTTGACGAAAGAAAAGACTTTACGAAAAGTGCTACGGCTGCTGCAACAATGATGAAGAAATCATGTATTCCTTCAGCTCGAATTATTGCTGGACAAGCAGGTTTAACAATTGACGAAGATGCAATTTGGTTTCGCCTATTAACAATGCATGTTTACCATGCTGGTGCAGGAAATGTGAAAGCAGTTGTTCAGGCTTGTGGTAAAGTAGCTTCAGGCGAAGAATTGATTCAGAAAATGTGGGTGACAACTGCTGCGAGTTTCGGGAATTCATCTCAGAATTATTCGCAGTTGGCGCTGGCAGCGCATTTGCAATTGGCTGAAATCGTTAAAACGAAAGCGACTTGCGTTTTTGAGTGTAAAGAAGATTTGAAGCCTCAATAATCGTGTGAAAAATTACTGTAACTGGCGAATAATGATTCGCCACTACACTAATCCTTCACAAACTTTATACTCAATGAATTCACGCAATGACGTGTGTTCTTATCCGTAAAACGTTCTCCCGTAAAAACGTGACCTAGATGTCCGTCGCAATTAGCACATACAATTTCTACTCTTCTTCCGTCAGCATCTGGAACGCGTTTCACATTTGCATCAATATCGTCATCAAACGAAGGCCAGCCGCAACCTGAATCGAACTTATCTGAAGTTCTGTATAATGGAGCCTCACAACGTCTGCAGACAAACGTTCCTGAAAGCTTATTTCCGGCATCATCTGTTGGAAGTTTATTATATTCTCCTGTAAACGGATATTCTGTTCCTTTATTGACGATGATTCGCTCTTCTTCCTGAGTTAATCTATTCCAGTTCTCTTTGTTTTTCATACTCCAAGTTACGGATATTTAGTGAAAAAGGATTTCAGCTTGGAGCAAAAAAAATCCCTACACTTTGCAAAGTATAGGGATTAAATTCTTTATAGAAATTACATCATCATGTCCAAATCTTCTTTGAACGACTTGTAGTAGAAGTTCGTGATCTGATCTAACATGTTTTTCGATTTATCTTTTGCAGTTACACGTAATGTTGAACCGTCAGCGTTCATGTCAAAAGAAACGCATTCCACTAATTCAAGGAACTGGTATTCTTTCGGAAGCTCTAAACTTTTTACATTCATCGCTCCGAAGTTTACAAACGCTGAAAAAGTATTTTTTCCGAAGTTAGAAGCACAAGCAGGAAGTATTAAAGGTCCTATTGCTTTGTTCTTGATTCCGTAAGCGTAAATACCGTCGTTTTTAGCTTTCACAG
>CAMLET010000043.1 GCA_946479125.1 uncultured Flavobacteriales bacterium | reverse complement strand
AGTTTGGCGTATAGAATTAACGATTCCGGAGCAAAGGTGGTGATGACTTCTGACGGATTGAACAGAGGAGAAAAGCTGGTTCCAATTAAACCGATTGTTGATGAAGCGTTGAATTCATGTTCTACTATTCAAAATGTTTTCGTTTTTAAATGCACTGGAAACGAAGTAGAAATGGAATCAGGACGAGATCTTTGGTGGAATGATGCCTTGGAAGGAATGTCGGATGTTTGCGCTGCTGAGGAAATGAATTCTGAGGATCCACTTTTCATTCTTTACACTTCCGGTTCAACCGGAAAACCAAAAGGAATTGTACACACTTGCGGCGGATACATGGTTTATACTTCTTATTCGTTCCAGAATGTTTATCAATACGATGAGAAAGATGTTTTCTGGTGTACAGCAGATATTGGTTGGATCACCGGACATTCATACATTGTTTATGGTCCGCTTTTAAGTGGTGCAACTACGGTAATGTTCGAAGGAATTCCAACTTATCCGGATGCTTCGCGTTTTTGGAAGATCATTGAAAAACATAACGTAAATCAGTTTTTAACGGCTCCAACAGCTATTCGTTCCTTAATGCCGTTTGGTACAGATCCGGTAAATTCCGCAAATCTCGATTCGTTGAAAGTGATTGGTTCAGTTGGTGAGCCTATTAATGAAGAAGCCTGGAATTGGTACTACGAAAATGTTGGAAAGAATAAATGTGCGGTTGTAGACAATTGGTGGCAGACGGAAACTGGGGGAATTATGATCTCCGGTTTGGGTAATTTGTCTCCGTTGAAACCAACTTATGCAGGTTTTCCTCTTCCGGGAATTCAACCTGTTCTTTTACGTCAAAGCGGAGAAGAAATTCAGGAGGCGAATGAAGAAGGATATTTATGTGTGAAGTTTCCATGGCCTACCATGTTGAGAACCACATGGGGCGATCATGAACGTTGTAGACAAACCTATTTCTCCCAATATTCAGGCTATTACTTTACGGGTGACGGAGCAAAACGTGATGAAGACGGAATGTTCCGGATTATTGGTCGAATTGACGATGTGATCAACGTTTCCGGTCACCGTTTTGGAACTGCCGAAATTGAAAATGCAATTAACGAAAGCGACTGGGTGGTTGAATCAGCGGTTGTAGGTTATCCACATGATATCAAAGGACAAAGTATTTACGCTTTTGTGGTTTGTGACGGAAAAATTGAAAACGAAGCCGATGTTCGAAAAAACATTGCTGAAACGGTAGCTAAAGAAATAGGGAAGATCGCTTTGCCTGAAAAGGTTCAGTTTGTAAGTGGTTTACCCAAAACACGTTCGGGTAAAATCATGCGCAGAATTCTCCGTAAAGTTGCTGAAGGTGATGTCAGTTCACTTGGAGATACGTCGACTTTATTGGATCCGGGAGTAGTAGATGAAATTGTGAGGGGAAAACTATAACACCACTCCAACAATATTTTTTTCATCAATAAATCCGTACAATCTCGAATCGGCACTATTGTGGCGATTGTCTCCCATAACAAAGTACTTTCCTTTCGGAACGCGTAATGGTCCAAAATTATCACCGCTCCAATGTTGTTGGAATGTTCTGAAAATCATTGGTTCATTCGCACTCATTGTTATACGTTTTACTTTTCGTCTATTGACGGAGTTTAATTTTCTATCTTCAATAGATACCAATACTGAGTCGGCGTAAGGACCAAAGTCATAGATTAACGCCGTATCTGAAACCAATTTGTCCCATTTAAAGTCCGAGTAATCATTTTTTGAAATCATGTAGTTATGCATTACCCGTAATCGCATGTCGATGTTTTTACCGTTAACATACAAAATTCCGTTTTTGATTTCAATTACATCATCGGGCAATCCAACTAAACGATGAACCCAGGAACCTTTTTCTCTGGCCTGAGGACTAGCTTGATTATAAACAACAAGATCAAGCCGTTTATAATCCGGAATATTGGAAGTATAAATTTTGGTCCCGGGAGTAATTGTAGGCATGTTTGCCACGGTTGGAATTTCATATGAGTTCAATCCACCTGTAATACTTAGAACACCACGAATAGCGATAAGTATTGTAATAAAAACTACAATTCGCCAAAGCCATTTTCCTGTTTTTCCTTTTAGCATAGTTCTGATTAACCTAGAAATGGAACATCAGTGCTACTTTAAAACCAGCATTTGAAATAACTGCATTGGGTACTCTAGGGGCGTTCTCCGGCTTGGTAAATTGCTGCGACAGTATGAAGCTTTTGAAGAATGTCAGTTCCAGATTGATCGCTTTTTTCTCCTGAACCATAAATTGAAATCCATGTCCGAAGTTAAAATCAAGTGCATTCAACGTAACCGGAATTTCGACTTGAGTTGGGTAAGACCACCCGTTGTTTGTGAATGTAGTGTCTGCAACATCATATAAAAAGATTGGTTTCATGTTGCTGTAATGAAGTTCGAATGGAACATAGAAGGCTGTATTCTTTTTATTTCCGTCGTATTGGTATTGATAACGCAGGCCCGCTTTGAAGTATTTCATGTCCGAGATCAAAGGAACTTCAGCAGTTAGTCCAACGAAATGTTGACGACTCAAATATTTTCCAGCACCAAATTTAAAGGCAATCGGAATACTCGTATTTGTCGCGCCGAAGGAATTCAGGTAATAATCGTCAGGCGTCAGACTATTGTTGTAGTTGGCGTATTCTGTTGTAACTCCGGCGTAAAATGCCAGTTCTCCATCTTTCCGTGGGTAAATGACTTTCTCAGCACGTTTTTTCTTCCTGTTAACAACCACTTTGTCTTGAACAAAGTAGTCATAGTCTTCTCTTCCCAAAGAATAGGTTTTTCCATATTGATCCTTGAAAACAATACCACCTGTAACTTCATCAAAAGAAGTGATTTCACCCCAAAGTGTACCGCCTTTTTTCAGATAGATAACATCGTAAATGAGGTAATCTGAAGTGTCTTTTTGCGCACTTGCAGAAGTATTGAAACAGAAAATGGTTAGCAGTACGAATACAAATTTAAGTAGCAGCGTATTTGATTTCATAGGGTAATCATAAAGGTTTTACGGCACAAGTATAATGAAAATGCCTCAAACAGTTTCAATCGTTGGTCTCAGGGTCTCTGTTTTTGGAAATAGTATTACTCACCAATAATCAGTTTTCCATTGAGTCGTTTTTCGGAATTCTGAATAGATAAAATGTACATGCCGTTTTGCAGATCATTGATATCAATTAGCGTTTTCCCATTCGAAGAACTGGCCATTCGTTTTTGAATATTTCCAAGTTGGTCGTAGAAGATGATTTCTGTATTTTGAAAGGATTCTGGCAGTTCGATCTCAACGAAATTATTTGCCGGGTTTGGAGAAATTGTGAATACTTTTTCCTCTGTCAATTCTGAAACAGAAACCACTTGATTGGATTCTGCTAATCCGATTTTGAAGTAGAAATTGGTTTCATCAACACCAGTATACCACATTCGTCCGGTTCCATTGTCGTTAATTACTGCGGGAAATGCTCCGTCGGTTCCAGTAGTTTCAAAGGCTTGTGTTCCCATACACAAAATTGGACTTACAGAAACGGGAGTAAACGGACCAAATGGACTGTTTCCAACAGCATGAAACACTCCTACTTTACTATTCGGACAAGCATTGTCAACGCCATAAAAAAGCGAATAAGTTCCATCTACATCCAACATTACATCTGGATGTTGAAGTCCCATTGTTCCGGTTGGATCTAAAAGTCCCTGCTTCGTCCAGGTATGACCATTATCAACAGAAATCGCCTTAAGTGAATAGAAAGCCGGAGAACCTCCATTCATTGCGCATGATTGTGTGCACCAACCTACGTAGATCATGAACAAGGTGTCATTCAATTCAACAATTGTAGGGTCTAGTATTCCGTCTTGATCATACCAGTTTGGGGTTCTCGTCATAACGGGTGGACCAACTTTCGTATAAGTAGTTCCATTCGAAGATTCTGCTAAGCCCAAATCGCCCCATACCAAATAACCGGAAGCATCTCTGACTGCCGGATCGTATCCAGCGTAAAATAAGGAATAACCACTAGCAGTTTTAATGAGTTCTGGTGTTTCCATACTTTCGTCCCAATCACCAAGGTAACCAGTTACCACTACACCATTTTGACTATTTGCTAAAGTTGACCACGTAATTCCATCGGAAGATACAGCTTGTAAAAGTGCGTTGCCTTCTACACTTCCGGCGCTGGTTCCTCCGTCTCCGGAAACGATCATTACATAGTTTGAACCATCTTTTATTACAGTTGGATCTGATGCAATGTTCCATGCTCCGGAAGAACTATGTGAATAAACCGGATTCGCATTGTATTTTGTCCAGGTTGTCCATGATGATTGAGCAGCTGCCTGGTTGAACAGGAATGAAATTAGCAGTGCAAGGCTTAGATTTTTGAAAGTCATAATCAGCAGTCAAATTATAAAGGTCCAACAGCGTAACGTACCGTAACAGCATATTTACTTTTGGAAATCTTCTCAATACGATCTAAAGATACATAAGTTCCGATTTCGCTGTCATTAATTGGGTGTTGAACCCCAAGTTCGGGAGATTCCGATTCCAGATAGAATTTTTCTAAAACGGCATAACTTTTATCAATCATAACCGGTGCATCAACATTTTTCTCAATACTTTTCATTAACTGAACTGCGGCGTCACACCAATAAACCAAATCAGTTGTATCGCCTTTAAAACGAGTGGTGGTAAACGTAAATTCCAGAACATAATATTCACAGCCAGCATTTGTTATTTCCAGAATATCACCGTTTTTCAAGGTCGCTTTTTCATGCCCTTCATGTGTTGAAGTAGTGGTGCTGTCTACCCGGAATGAATGGTTTTTAAACGCTCCTTTTTTACAAATAGCTTCAGGTTCACTTCTTACACAGTCTTTCCATTGCCATTCTCCTTCGGTGTCTCTTTTTACTTTGGACTTTTGATCGCTTGAAGATGTGCTTCCTTTTTGTTCGGTTGGTTCCGTAGAATTAACTTCTGATTTTTTGTCTTTTTTGCTGTTTGAAGAACAGGAAATAGAAAGACAAAGAATGAAACTTATTGAAAGAATGAACTTCATGATACACTGTTTTGAACAGTAAATTACGATTTTTTAATAGTTTGATGTGAGTAACTGGTCGAATTTTCCTTCGTTGATTTTCAACATCTTTGTAACTTAGCGACCACTTAGGATTATTTGTAAAAACCCACATGAAGCCTATTTTTGTCTTGCTCATACTTTTTTGTGCGATGTCGCCACGACTTCATGCACAAGAGCCTGTGCTCGCAGATACGATTCGTAAAGTGGATTCCTTAGTAGTTGTAACGCCAAAACTGGTTGAAGACTCCCTCGATTTAAAGTACTATGTTGTTGAGGATACCAGCAAGTATACTTTCGACATGATCATGGAGGATATTTCTTTCTTTGAAACCAACTGGCCTCAATACGTAAAAACTAACACCATTGGTTTTTCGGAATTTGGTTTACCGCTTAAAGGTTTCACGATCTCAAAAAATGACAATCCAAAACCATTGGTATTCTTTGTCGGAAACATTCATGCGCGTGAAGATTTCAGTTCTAAAATGGTGATGAAAACTGCCAATGCAATTCTTCTCTCATTGAGTGGGAAAAGTACTATCTACAGCGATATTTCTTCTGTTTTGGATTCAGTAGATCTGTACTTGCTTCCCGTTGCTAATCCGGATGGATTGAAGATTGCGCACAACGATTTCGCAGGCATTGAAGAACAAACGAAAATGTGGTTTAATTTCATTCATATCGATGAAACGATCTATGAGTGGAAAGCGAATGGAAAAGGTATAGACCTCAATTCTTCTTTCGACGATAATCACTGGACAGTGAAAAAAGCAGGTAATTATCATTCGGATCGCGCGAGTGAAGGATTCAAAGGGAATTATCCTGCCGAGCCGATAGAAACGCAATTGCTTCAGGCATTTATACAGAAATACAAACCAATTTGTACGCTTTCATTTCATACAAAAGGAAATATTCTTTATTGGGCAGACAATCAAACTCATCCGTTCTTTAATGATGTGGATACAAAGATGACAACTGAGGCTCAAAAGGTATCTGGTTTCACCATGGGAAAAATTGGAACAAAACCAGCTGACTTTGGATGTGGTTTGGAAAATTATGTTCGGTCAAAAAGTGGTTCTATTGGAGTTTGTGTTGAACTTTCTTGCGGTGGTGGCGGTAAAAAGCAGCACGCAGATTCGCTTTTCAATACCCTGGTTTGGGACAAAGCATACAAAATTCCATTTTCTTATTTGAGAACTTCAGCGTTCTACAGTAACGAGTTGATTGCTATTCAGCAGTTATTCTACGCCCGTAAAGAAGAGTTGAATAAACCATAGAAAAAACGTAGGGGCGAAAAATCTTTCGCCCCTACACCTGTTTTATTTTGAATAAATGTTATCCTCTTCTTCTTTCCAGAAGCAACATCATCATTAACGATAAGATAGTTGTTTGTTCTTCGTCGTTTGCGATATCACCAACTTTCTCAGCTGAGAATTTACGTCCTACCATTGATTTGTCTTTCTTCAATTTAAAGACAACTGTTCCATCTTCTTTTTTAACCGAATAGCTTGGGTTAAACATCAGACCTGTGAACAAACTGATAATTGGAAGCTCTCCGATAATAGCGTCGAAAACTTTTGTCCAACCATTGTCCTCTTGAATCAAGAACAGGTAATTGTCATTTTCGTCAAAAATTTCGTAACGTGCTTTCCAGATAGAAGCCATTCCTTTACGTGCAACACGACCTAATTTATTTCCATTTGCGTCTGTAAACAAATAAGAAGCTGAGAAATCAATCCATTTGTTAGCTTTAATTGTGTAACAAAGTTCTGATTTTGATTCATTGCTAAAAACTTGAATCTCATCTACGAACTTGAACATTTTTTGACGTACATAGTTTACAGTAGATCCATTCGCATCCTTCATAACGAAGTCGTTTGCCAATGTTCCGATTTTGAAAGTAAATTTCAGCGGATATGCAAAGTTTCTAGTAGCGATGTCTTGTGTTTGAAACGTAGTTTCGTTGTCTAGTAGTTCACTCATGTGATTGTATTTATTTAGTTGTTCTGTTTAATGCGCTTTCGTATCTATCGATCCATTGATCAACAGTCATTTTTGCACTCAATTCACCAATTAGATCAAATGGAATCTGATCAGGCTTTTTGAATCGAATACAGCTTTTTCCCATATCCAATTTCGCTTTTACGCGTTTCGCATATTCGGTTGTAAACCATTCCAATAGTTCAGGATCAGAATAAACGCCCATGTGATAAACGGCAATGAAATTTTTCTGAGAAGCAATTGCAAGAAATGGAAGAGGATCTTTTGGATTACAATGATAACCTGCAGGATAAATACTGTGTGGAACATTGTAGCTTATAAAGCCCTGACTTACGCTTTCTGAAAAACCATCAGGTAGGTTCTCCGTAATTGCGTCACGCAGCTTATGAAGCGCTTCTTGTCTGTCTTCCGGACAATTTGCAATGTAATCTCTAACTGTATTTCCTTCTACTCTCATAATTATGGGGAGTGAATATACAAAATTTCAAGAAACACTCTACAAATAGAATTCATCTAATATTCTATGACTGCCGGATTACTCGCATTATTGTTATTGGGAACAGTAACGGAATATGAAGTGCTTACCCCATTTCGTTTTACGGTATAATCGATAATTACCGGTCCTTCATAGATATAGTTATTACCACTTTTTGAACCGCATCCCTTTTTTAATTCGTTGTAATAAAGATAAGGGTCGTAGTAATAGCGTTTCATGGAGTAAATTAATGAATCTGTTGGTCCGCCACAGTTTACATTTACGAACTTGTAGTAAAAAGTTCGTTTGTCAACCATGTGGAGATTAACCGAGGTTTTTCCGTTGAAGTTGATATCTGTAAAGTTGGTTTTGTCGGAGTAAGTAACTCCGTCATTTGTTGTCCATCCCACGGAATAAAGAACACCCGCATCTTCATAAGTAAGTACAAGATTCTTTTTTCTTAGAGTGTTTTTAGAAATGAAGAAGTATCCATCACTATCTGTTCGAACTGACTCTATACTGATTTTTTTACCTGATTTTTCTTGATAAAGTTTGATGCCGCAATTTATTCCGTTTCCGGTTACAGGGTTCATAACTCTTCCCGTAATATAAATCTGCTTAATCTCATCTGAACAACTTGTCAGCAATAAGAAAATGAAAGCTAAGGACGCTAAGTGTTTCATGTTAATAAGGTTGCAGGCTAATTTATGAATTTATGCATTCACTTTCACATACACAACCGCTTTGGTATCAAAGAACTCCTCTTCGAAAATCTCCTTCAACGGGTGAATGATAAACGGATGTTTGATGGTTGCGAATTCTTCCGTTAAATCACCTCCTTTTAAATAGAGAATTCCATTGTTCAACGGATTGATAGAACGTTTAAGAAATTTTCCTTTTGTCCATGGCATAAATTGCGGCATTGCTGTAACAGCGCGGCTCACAATAAAGTCGAATTGCTCCTTAATGTCTTCAGCGCGTGCATGTGTAGCGCGAACATTCGTCAAGCCAAGTTCCTGTGCAATTTCGGTTACTACTTTAATTTTCTTTCCAATGGAGTCAACTAAATGGAATTGGACATTTGGAAAAAGAATAGCTAATGGAATTCCAGGGAAGCCACCACCTGTTCCAATGTCAAGAACTGTAGATTCATCGGCAAACTCCATGATCTTCGCAATTCCAAGAGAATGCAATACATGACGCTCGTAGAAATCATCTGTATCCTTTCTGGAAATCACATTGATCTGTGCGTTCCAGTGACCATACAATTCTTGTAATCGACCAAATTTTTCTTTTTGATCGTCTGTAAGATTGGGGAAATATTTGAGGATTAACTCCATCTTAATTATGAATTGGCTAATTATAAATTATCAAGGGGCTTCGATTAATACCTTAGCCCCTTGATAATTAATTTATTTATAATTGATAATTCAAATTATCCTTCAATTAATTTTCCTAAAGCATTATCAAAGATCTCTTTCGCTTCTGAAATAAATCCGAAATGCTCGTCGTCAACCATCATTTTACCTTTGGTAACGTGACCAAGAAGTGTGTAGCTTACACCGCTTCCCATCATAAACTCGATGAATTCTTCTTCTGTTTCTTCAGCAACTGTAATAACAACTCTACTTTGTGCTTCACCAAAAAGGAACGCATCTTCACGAACTTCAGAATCGGTTACAATGTCGAATCCTAATCCACGAGGCATAGACATTTCAACAAGTGTAACAAACAAACCACCATCTGAACAATCGTGAGCAGAATTGATCAATTCCATTCCAATCAATCCTTTCACAGCTTCTTGTAAAATATATTCTTTGTCCAGGTCGAAGTGAGGAGCTGGAGAAGCTTCAATTTTATGGTATTTAGCCAAGTATTCAGATGAAGCGATATCGTTTACAGTATCTCCAAGAATGAAGATTAAATCACCTTTTTGTTTGAAATCCAAGGACATAATCTTCGACTTGTCTTCAACAACACCAATCATTCCGATTGTTGGAGTAGGGAATACAGGAATTTCTTTTCCTCCAATAACACTTTGGTTATAGAAAGAAACGTTTCCGCCAGTTACAGGCGTTTCAAACTTCAAACATGCTTTCGACATTCCTTTGATAGCTCCAACAAATTGCCAGTAAGATTCTGGGTTGTATGGATTTCCAAAGTTCAAACAGTTCGTAATTGCACTCGGGATACCTCCTGAAACAACAATGTTACGAGCAGCTTCTGAAACCGCGATTGCTGTTCCAACTTCAGGATCTGCATTCACATAACGAGAATTACAGTCAACAGTCATTGCCAAAGCTTTCTCAGTTCCTTTTAAGTTCACAATTCCAGCATCTGTTGGACGGTTGGTTGTCATTGTTTTCGTTCCAACCATTGAGTCGTATTGCTCATAAACCCAACGCTTAGAAGCAATGTTTGGCTGACCAAGTAAGAAGAATCCAACTTCTTTCAGGTTCTCAGGTTGTGGAACGCTATCAATATTGAATTTTTTGTATTCCTGGTAGTAAGCTGGCTCAGAATATTCACGTTGGTTTTGTGGAGCGCCGCCACCAAGTACCAATGATTCGGCAGGAACATCTCCAACCAATTCACCGTGCATGTAGTAACGAACTCTTCCATCGTCAGTAACAGTTCCAATTTCTTCCGCATGTAAATCCCACTTATCGAAAATGCTTTTTACAACAGCTTCTTGTCCTTTCTTAATAACAACAAGCATACGCTCTTGAGATTCAGAAAGAAGGATTTCGTAAGGCAACATGTTTTCCTGACGAGTTGGAACACGGTCCAAATGGATTTCCATTCCAACACCACCACCAGCACTCATTTCACAAGTTGAACAAGTAATACCTGCCGCACCCATGTCTTGCATACCAACAATCGCATCCGTATTCGCCAATTCCATAGTTGCTTCCAAAAGCAACTTTTCCATGAATGGGTCACCAACTTGAACTGAAGGTAGATCAGAAGCACTTTCTTCTGTAATATCTTTTGATGCGAATGCCGCACCGGCAATTCCGTCTTTACCTGTAGAAGAACCTACGATGTAAACTGGGTTCCCTGGACCTTTTGCTTTCGCCGAGATCACTTTTTTAGTATCAATGATTCCTGCAGAGAATGCATTCACCAATGGGTTTTGGTTATATGATTTATCGAAGAAAACTTCACCTCCAACAATCGGAATACCGAAAGCATTTCCGTAATCACCAATTCCCTTTACTACGCCTTTCACTAACCATTTTGTACGAGCTTCCTCAATGTCTCCAAAACGAAGTGAGTTCAATTGCGCAACCGGACGAGCTCCCATCGTGAAAATATCACGGTTGATTCCTCCAACTCCTGTTGCAGCACCTTGGTAAGGCTCTAATGCAGAAGGGTGATTGTGAGATTCAATTTTGAAAACACAACCAATTCCGTCACCTAAATCAACAAGTCCAGCGTTTTCCTCACCAGCTTTTACTAACATGTGTGGACCATCTTTCGGTAATTGTTTCAACCAATAAATGGAGTTTTTATATGAACAGTGCTCCGACCACATCACTGAATAAACAGCTGTTTCTGTAAAGTTTGGCGTACGACCCAAAACTCCTTTGATCATTTCAAATTCATCTGCGCGTAATCCTAATTCTACCGCTTGTTCTAATGTTGCCTCTTGTTGAAGTGTGCTATTGCTACTCATCTGCAAAAATTTGTTTCGGCAAAGTTAATCATTCCTCTTCATTTAGAAAGGAAGGATTTATTGTCAGTTTTCCACATTTGACGAAGTTATAAGTCGCGAGTGCTGAGTTAAAAGTTTTGTCCAAGAAAGAATCTCAAAATAAATTGTTATTAGTAACTCATAACTCATAACTCATAACTCAACCCATCTTTAGTCATTAGTAATTCGAAAGCCATTTTCGTAACTTTGCCTGAAATTAAAAGCAGTTGTTTCGTAAAGCGCTCATATATTCCCTGTTGATTCTGTTTGTAACAAACGGGAAAGCGCTGGAACTTGCTAAAATTCCAACTTTATTGGAGCATTACTCGCAACACAAACAACAGCAATCCCAATTGGCTTTTAGCGATTTTCTGTTCATGCATTATGTAGGTGATGACGCCAATGATCAGGACAATCGTTCCGACGAACAACTTCCTTTTAAAAGTACTTCTGACAATAGCGGAATAAATCTCGATGTAATCTGTATTCCAACTACAGCAATTAAGATGGAGGAGGCAATGGAAAAGGTTTCAGAAGCTGTTATTTCTTCTTACGACGAAAATTATTTCCATAAGCATCAAGCTGTTCTTTTCCGACCTC
>CAMLET010000042.1 GCA_946479125.1 uncultured Flavobacteriales bacterium | reverse complement strand
AACGTTGGGAGTAATTCCAGGTTACGGAGGAACACAACGTTTAGCTCAATTGGTTGGAAAAGGGAAAGCCAACGAAATGATCTTTACCGGAGGAATGATTCCTGCAGACGACGCTGCAAAATGGGGATTGGTAAATTCAGTTGTTGAACCAGATGCGTTGTTGGAAACGGCAAATAAAATTGCTTCGAAGATTGTCGCTAATTCAGGAACTGCGATTGCAGCAGCTATTGTTTCGGTAAATGCGTTGTACGGAAAAGGCGGACAAGCCGGATTTGACACAGAGGTAGAAGAATTCGGGAAGTGTTTTGGAACTGCAGATTTCAAAGAAGGAACCACTGCATTCATTGAAAAACGTCCTGCAAAATTTAGAGGTTAATCTAAAACGAAATATTGAACCCACTCAAGAAATTACTCGGACAAACAGCCGTTTACGGGCTTTCCAGCATTTTGGGAAGAACCCTGAACTATCTATTGGTCCCGTTTTACCTTTTGTATTTCAAACATCCTTCAGATTACGGAGTAGTTTCACAATTGTATGCTTTTGTTGCATTCCTGATGGTTTTCTTGACCTTTGGAATGGAAACAGCCTATTTCCGTTTTATCCAAAACGAAAAAGATAAACCAAATGCTTTTTCGACTGGATTCATGGCGATTCTTCTCGTGAATAGCGTTTTTATGGTTTCACTCTTTCTGTTTAATCAGAATCTAGCAAACCTCCTTGTCATTGGTAAAAACAATCATTACATCGTGTTGATGGGTGTTATTGTTGTAGTAGATGCCATTTCTGCTTTACCGCTTGCCAAATTACGAGCGGAAGAAAATGCCAAAAAATTTGCCATTATTCAATTTTCTTCCATTGCCGTAAACATTCTTCTCAACGTCATTTTATTCGCATGGTTCTTTGATTCCGACCGACCTGAAGAGGGTATTTTCTTTATACTCATCGCGAACCTACTTTCAAGTTTAGTAAAGCCCGTTTTTCTTTACAAAGATTTTCTTCTGTTCAAATTCACATTTCACTGGGATCTTTTCAAGCGGATGATCATCTACGGATTTCCGATTTTAATTGGTGGTTTTGCTGGAATTATTAATGAAACAATTGATCGGATTTTATTGAAACAGATCATTTATGATCCTGCTATTCCCAATTCTGCAAAGTTTGCTGACCACGAAATTGGCGTTTACAGTGCTTGTTACAAACTCGCCATGTTAGTGACCATCCTATTACAAGCTTATCGCTATGCTGCCGAACCTTTTTTCTTCAATCAAATGAAGGATCAAGACAGAAACAAAACATACGTAAAACTCATGAACTACTTCGTAGCAGCCATGTGTTTAATCTTCCTGGGTATTACATTGAATCTCAACATCTTTAAATACTTTATCACGAATGAAAGTTATTGGGAAGGATTAAAGGTTGTTCCTATACTGTTACTCGCAAATGTTTTTCTTGGAATCTACTACAATCAAAGTATTTGGTATAAACTCTCGAATCAAACCAAATTTGGTGCTTATATTGCTCTGATCGGAGCCGCTGTAACCATTCTTATTAACGTGATTTTTATTCCAAGCTATGGTTACATGGCGAGTGCCTGGGCAACATTGATTGTTTATGCATTACAAATGGTGCTGTCTTACTTTCTGGGACAGAAATATTATCCCATCAAATACAACAGAAGGAAATTTACCCTTTACCTCTTGTCTTGCCTGATTATTTATTTTACCGTTACAAGCATTCCATTTGGCGATCACGGATTTATTCAATTCGTATTCAGCAACTTGTTTATCCTCGTTTTCATTTGGATTGTTTTAACTATTGAAGGAATCAATATTCGACAGTTGATTTCCCGCAAAAAGGCTTAGAAAAACGTAACTAAAACACCCTTGCTACGTAAAGTTCCATGCATTTCTTACATTTGTAATCTATGGCGAGTTTAGAATCATTGATCAGCAATCTACTTTTGCAGCACAATTGTGTTGTAATTCCATCATTCGGTGGGTTTGTTGCGCAACGTGTTCCTGCTCGTTTTGATGAAAAGACTTCTTCTATTCATCCGCCAAAAAAATCTGTACTCTTCAATAAGCAATTGATTGCCAACGACGGACTTCTTGTTCAGGCATATGCGATTCATGCAAAATTGAATTTTACGGAAGCGGAAGTGGAAGTTAGAAATCAAGTTGCCATTTGGGATAAACAACTAAGCGAAGGAAATAGAATTCAGATCGATAAGGTTGGAATTTTATTTTTAGATAGAGAAAGAAACATTTGCTTTGAGCAAGACCGTTTCTACAATCTGTTGATGCAATCTTTTGGATTGTCTTCTGTTCATTTTGTATCTGTTGAAGATGTTCAGGCGCTGAATACACATCAGCAAATTCAGGAACTTACAGTTGAAAAACCATTAGCTGAAAATAAAGAACGAATTTCTATTGCTCCTATCATTGAACTTGCCGGAGAACCTATTCCTGTTCTTGAAGCAGTTAAAGAAGAGCATCAGACGGTTACAAAAACGAAGAAGAAAACACCATATCTGCGTTACGCAGCGGCGGCAGTTGCGCTTCCAATTTTGTTCTACTCGGTTTGGATTCCAATGAAAACAGATGTTCTGGAATCAGGAATCATCACAACAAGCGACTTCAATCCGTTTAAAAAACAGGAAAAAGCAACTTACCAAAGAAGTACAAAATTGTACAGTGGTAAAAACGACAATGTGCAGGAAAAAGCAGATGTTCCGGAAAACGCGAACACCTATTCTTACGCACTTGACGAAGACACTTACATTCCTGTAAAATTGAAAAACGGATCTGCACCAAATGATCCGGCAATTGTTACAACTACCGTTACTCCCTCCATCTCAAGTTCGGGTTATGTAATTGTTGGAAGTTATTCTACAAGAGAAAATGCTCAGAAACAAGTGGAATACTTAGCAACGCTTGGTTTCTCTTCTGAGATTTTGGAAAGAGACGGAAAGATCCGCGTTACTGCCGGAAAAGGAAATCAATTCGGGACGTTGAAAGCTAAGTTGGCTGAAAAGGGCGTTGATTCTTGGTTGTTAGATTGAATCCACATTTCAACACGTAATCACATAGTTGAGATCATTGAAAACATAGTTTTAAATCGAGAACCTCAAAATTAGATTTAATAGTAATCGAGTTTGCGGAAGTCTGCGTTAAATTCTGCGTACTCTGCGAGAGAGTTAATACTTGTTCTGGTTCAACCAAAAATTCAAGCCGAAAACGGCAAAGAACACCGTAATCCCAACGATTCGAACAATTCCTGCTTTTAACTGAGAGCTTACAAACATTTCACTGAAACCCAATTCCCTGTATTTCCTGATTGCAGCAACTAAACGGAAAATGATCCAACCAGTGATGAACAAAGCATACAATCCAAACCATAATTCACGATTGGAATCGACCAAATAAGAAATGAGATAAAAGGAAGCTATTCCTGCAACCAAAATGGCGATTTGCATACTGCGTCGTTCCGTTGCCAAATCAACCAATTTAGCTTTCATCTCGCTGTCTAAATTTCGGATTTCCTTATTGGATATTGACCTTGCAAAGAAGAGACAAATCCACATGAAAACTATTCCGAGAATGAACGAAATTTCCATTAGAAACGAACTGTTACTCCCGCCATTACCTGGAATCCTTGTACAGGATAGTTATACCATCTTCTGTAACGTTGAGCAGCTACGTTGTTGAAATTCACAAATCCGGAAACTCGTGAATTGTATCTGAATTCAACACCCAAATCGGCATCAGCAACAAAGCCTAAAGTCTTTACCAATTGTTCGTTTTCTTCAACAACATCTTCTTCCATTACATAAACCAAAGCCTTTCTTCCTCCCTGCAAGTGAACATTCGCTGTTACAATAATTCTATCATACATGTTGTAAGTTCCTTTCAGAATTCCTTCAAACTGTGGTAAATTCCATGCATAACTGTTGTTGATTGGCGAATAAGAATTGTAACGACCAATCAAATCGATCTTCGTTTTCTCCTGCAACTGGTAAGTCAATGATCCTTCAACCTGAGCAACGTTCATTGTATCGTAAATAACCATGAACTTATTACCAGCACTGAAAGTAGTATCGGTTACAAACAAGGCTTTGTCTTTCACGTTTGCAAACGAAGCCTGAATGTTGAATCCAACTCGTCGGGACAATGTTCCTTTCAAACCAATTAATCCTAGAATTGAAGTGTTTTCATTCTTATAGTTAACCTGCGAACGAATGAACTCATTTTCACGTGAAAGCGAATAGTAGTTGTTCATTCTCATTCCACCTTTTACCTGTAAATAAGGAATCAAAATATCGTCGAACAAGGAGTATTTTACTTCAGCATCCGGGTAAAGGTTCAATTGTGTTTTATTGACTTTAGACGCCGTAATATCAATTCCCAATTTCGCTTTCAAACGCTTATTCTTAGAATACGTAGTAACATTTGGTCGAATAGAGAAAATGGTGTTTTTAGAAACCAAACCAGAATCAATCGGAGAAAGACCTTGATTTTCCAAACCATAAGTGTACTTGTTCGTTTTCAAAATAACGTCAGCGTTAAAGATCTCGTCGCCCCAACGCATCCAGGCACCTCCGTACATTTGGAAGTAGTTTTCTTTTACTCTCCAATCCTGAAGTGAATCCACATCCGGTTTCATTGAAGCAAAGTTTCTATATTCCATTCCGGCTTTCCAGTTTACTCCTAAACTATCGTGACGGTGATATGTGAAATCACCCTTCAAGCCAAAAATTCCAAAACGATTCTTTATGCTGTCGGCATTCGCATTTTCATTCGGGAAACCATAATAATGGAATCCTTGATTGGCGTAAGTACCTTCTGCATTCCACGAATATTTGCGCTCATTCATACCAACGTAGGCACGCGAAGATGTTCTGTCAAAATTTGCCGGAGCAACATCACGCTGAGCACCCAATGAACTTAAATGCTGAAGATTTACTCCGTAGTTCATTTTACGTGTTCTCGTATTGTTGAAGTAGAATTCACCCATAGGCATGAACACAGACCCCATTCCCAGTTTCACATAGAACTTATACAACTGCGGAAGTTTCGGTTCTAACTTCACCGTTGCAGGAACGATGGGATTTAAGGTAATGTATGGATTGTAATCCATTGACAACAACGGATAATTCGCGTTTGGAACGGGAAAAACCGTGTCGATAATCTTCGGATTCGCACTTTTTCTGAAAGAAGGTTCAATTGCTCTGTTACCATTAGTAATAATGACAACCTCTCCGTTTCCGTTATTCTGCGACCATGAAACCGACATGAAAAAGCATGTCAGAACTAGTCCTAAAATTTTTGCCGTTCTCATTTTTGGTCAGTATTATCTTCAACATCAATTACGGTTCCTCCATCAGGAGCCTGAATACTTTTCGGTTTGCTCTTCATAGTCATGATCTTCTCATACCATTGTGAGGCTTCATCATAAATTCCATCCGTTTTGTTCGGATAGAAATCCATTACCGACTGAATGGTTTGCTCAGCCTGGAATAAGTTATCCTGCTTGATCAGCACTTGTGTTTGAAGAATTAAACCTTTGGCAATCCAGTAATCGTACTTCGGTTTGATCTTCAACAATTCGCGAATTACCTGATCCGTTTTCTCCAGATTATCGTTCTGGAAATATCCGTATGCGATCCAATATTTCGCTTCAGCAGATTTGCTGGTAGTTGTGTTTTTCACCACGTATTCAAGCGACGCTAATCCATCAAGGAAACGATTCGATTTTGTTAATGAAATTCCTTTTATATATTCTGCCTCCAGCTTAATATCTGCTGGCTGCTGCGTTTGCAACACTTTGTCAGCATACTGTGCAGCATTCAGGAAATTCTCGAAAATGTAGTGACAACGCATCTGACCAATTCGTGCAGAATTCAGGTATTCCGGTCGACTGGTCACCTTCTCCAATTTCTCGTAACAAGGAAGTGCCTCAGAATAACGTTTGTTGTTGTACAAGAACTTCGCAGCACGCATACTTGCCAATTCTGTGTATTCGTTTGACTCGCCTTCCAATACTCTCAGATAAACTTCTGTAGCTTCCGCTTCTTTACCTTGACGGTACAAAATATCTGCCTTATAATTCAACGCGTCTGTTTTGTATTTTCCTTCAGGATATTTCGTCAGGTAAGCATCGAATTGCTGTAGTGCTTTTGTATAGCTGGAGTCTTCGTAAGAAGTATAAGCCACATCGTAGTATTCAGATTCTACGTTATTTGAGATCGAATCGGCACAAGAGTACAGTGAAGACAAAGTCTCAATCTTCGACAAGTTGTTTTGCTTACGGTAAACATCAGCCAAGGAAGAAACTTCACGCTTACAGATCTCGTCCGAATTGTTGTAATCGTTCAACACCTTTTTGAATTGCTGCTCTGCCAGTTCGTATTGACCGCGTTTGAAAGCAATTTCTCCAAGGAAGTGAATACATTCTTTTACATCAGCAGATGTTGGATAATCGTTAATGATCTGTTTGAAATAACGTTCTGCTTTGTCTAAGCTTCCAGAATTAAAATAGGTGCGAGCAAGTTCGTATAGGGAACTTTGAACGTATTTCGATTTTGGATAATTATTAATTACTTCCAGCAAACATTTTGTCTTTTCATCCGGAAGCGAAATGTAACCGTAACTTTTTGCCATATAATAATAAGCTCGGTCTTCATTTCCAGACTTCAATTCAATTGCTGCCTTGTAATTTCCGATAGCGAATTTATCGTTCGTTCCATTTGCATTTTCAGGATTTCTTTCCCCTGCAACGCGATAATATTCATCAGCTAAACGCATATGCGCATCTGCTTTTTTCACCTTATCCTTTAAAGTTGTTGAAGCCACATAAGCCTGAAAACATTCTTTTGCACGCAAGTAATCCGTTGGAGTTCCTTTGGATAAATAAGCGTAACCCTTGTTGTAAATGGCATCATCACGTAAACCTGTTGTATACGTTGCCGGCATTCCCAAAAAGGCATCAAACTTTTGAATTGCAGTTGCATACTGCCCTAAACGATAGTAAGAATCTGCTGTCCAGAACGCCGCCTGTGCACTGATCTTTTCGCTCATTGGATACTTGTTCACCGCTTCAAAAGCTGTAATTGCTTCAGTGTACTTTTCATTCACAAATAATTCAACTCCGCGGTCAAAAGCGATAACCTGATAAGCGGTTTTCAACTTAGGGTCTTTAGATGGAATTCGATCTAACGACTCGAGAGCCACTTTATAGTTTTTAGTACTTGTATATACGTTGACCAAATATTGGTACACCACATTTTTACGCGGAGAATTCGGGTATTTATCCAAATAGCGTTCAAAAGCAATCACCGTTTCGTCGTACGGATTCAAATCCAACTTGTAGCTCAAAATGGCAAACTGAAACAATGCATCTTCCTGAATGACCTCATCCATGCTCAATTCGGACGCACCCTCGAAGGCATTTTTCGCAAAAACCAATTGATTTAAGCTAACATAACATTCACCCGCATGATACAATGCGATTTGTCCGAGTGTATCTTTTACGCGAGAAACTTTATCGAAATACTTGATTGCATTGGCACAATCCCCACTTTTTGAATAAGCAATGGCCAGCTGATAGTCGTCATCACGGGTCGTATTCGACTTATCGTTATAGTATTGTAAATAGTAAACAGACTCATCGAATTTATTCAAACGATAATAGGCATCACCAATGATGTGGTACATTTCTACTTTTTCGTTTGGTTTCAAGCTGTCCATATCAGACTTGGAGAAAGCCACGATATCTTCATAGCGTTCCTGCATGTGATAGATCTGCGTAATGTAGTACGGAACCACTTTTTTGAAACGATCGTCTTTCAACAAACGCTCAAAACCTTCCAATGCTGCTGCGTAACTGCTATCGGCATAACACAAATGAGAATAGTAATACAAAGAAGGAGCACCATATTGAGAAGTTGATTCCTTCACTTCGTAAAATGCAGCTTTGGCTTCCACATTGTTTTTCTCATGAAAATGAGCATATCCCAATTTGAAATAGTATTCATCGATTTCGGCTGTATCCAAATCGAATCGTTTCAACTGCTCCAAATATTCAATCGCCTTTGGATAATCCTTTTTCTGGTAGTAATACCGTCCAATATTCAATGAAATATTGTTTTTGTAAATACTCTCAGGATATTCTCTATTGAAATCTTCCAACAACGCAATTGCATCGTTATTAAAGAGTTGTAATGCCGACAAGCCTTCATAATACAATGCCTTTTGAGTATACGGATCACTTTTGGAACCTTTGTACTCGTTGATGAACAACCTGAATTCGTGACGTGCGGCACTGTATTGTTCTTTAGCATATAAATCTTCGGCTCTATAGAATCCAGCATAAGGAGCTGCATACCTATCAGTGCTTTGCGCCAACCCTAAAGTTGAGCTGCAAATCAGAAGGAAAGAAATTAAAAAGCGCATTACTTCCATTTTAAGTTAGTAAAGTTACCGTGTATTGAGCGCGAGGGTAGAGAGAAGAGTCAAAAGTTATACACTTAAACGTGTTAAGAGAATTTAGTTACGCTCACCACAATTACTGAGAATTCTTTAGACTTTTACCTTAAAATAATTGAATCGTGGAAAAGGTAATTCAAATTCAAAATGGAGTGATAGAACAATCGGGAAAAGTTGTTCTTGATGCAATCAATTTAGAAGTATCTCAAAACGATTTAATTTTCCTTATTGGTCGCACTGGTAGTGGGAAAAGCAGTCTTTTAAAAATTCTTTACGGCGAATTGGAATTGAAATCAGGAACGGCAAAAGTGGTTGATTTTGATCTCTTAAAACTGAGCAGAAGAAATGTTCCAAAACTACGTCGACAATTGGGTGTTGTCTTTCAGGATTTTCAGTTACTAACGGATAGAAGCGTTGAAAATAACCTGCTTTTTGTAATGAAAGCTACGGGTTGGAAAGATGCAAAAGCAATGAAACAACGTTGCAACGAAGTACTTTCTTTGGTTGGATTAGAAGGCAAAGCAAGCGTACAACCGCATCAACTTTCAGGTGGTGAACAGCAACGTGTAGCCATTGCAAGAGCGTTGATCAATAGTCCGAAAGTTATTTTAGCTGATGAACCAACAGGAAATCTTGATCCGGAAACTTCTGCAGAAATTATGAAATTAATGATTGCTGTTGCCAAAGAAGCGAATGCTGCAGTTGTTATGGCTACACACGATATGTCGATGATCGAGAAATTCCCAGGGAGGGTAATTAAGGTTGAAGATGGCGTTTTGAAGACTTTAGATACAATGCATCAGTTTGATCCTTTTCAGCCTTTGTTTGATTGATTTTCTTTAGCTGAAGATTTCATTTATAATTTCCACGTACTTCTTCGGAGAAAAAATACTCTTCAGTTCTGCTATTCGTTCCGCCTTATCTTCCGGATCCTGATCACTCACCTGTCTAATCAACTTTGGTAATGATTCTCCATTTTCCCAAATAGCGCAAAAACGTTCAAGATCGGAGCCATGAAGCATTTCCTCAGTAGCTATAACCGGATTTCCGGTTTCTAATGCCAGAAGTAGTTTTAGTTTCAATCCCGACTTCTGAAAACCAATACACAAATGCACTTTTGCTCCAGAAATCAGCGCTTCCATCTCTTCTGTTGAAGGATTCACAAAGCATTTCATTCCTGCATTTTCAATTGCCGATCTTACTTCCTCAGACGGATTTTTACCTGCAAAAACAATTTCAATTGTCGAATCTGCTTTGCATTCTTCCAGAATTCTGTAAACGGCATCAATATTCTCAGATACAGATAAATTTCCGTGGAATAAGGCATAATTCTTCGCCTCGTTATGAACAGGAACAGCATCGAAAAACAAGGGTGGATAAACCAGCGATGTATTCACTCCTTTTTCATTGTAATACTTCTGATCCTCTTTGGAAATACACATTAGATGTGCATTGAATAAGTGATGCTCGTGGTGACGTAATCTGCGTGATTCTGTTCTGTAATAGGTTTTCTTCAAAACTGTATCTGCCCTATTCGCCAATTCCCGGTAATATTGCCATTCCACATTATGCATTCGAATAACAAATTGCTTTCCTGCTTTTTCCAGTTGATGTATAAAAGAAGTACAGTGCTGACCTTCTAAAATGATTGGTCCATCAGCATTTAGCAATCGTTCCAACAACTGGCTGTTTTTTCGTGAATTAACGATATAAGGTTTGCCACTTAGTGAAGACAAACTGCCTTTTCTGGAATAATAATGAACCTCATCGCAGATTGTTTTATCCATTTCAAGCTTACCTCTTCCGTATTCAAAAGCGTGAATCACAACATAGAACCCGGCTTCTTTCAATGCTTTGGCTCTCAGATAAACATCCATAACGCCGCCATAGTTCGGTTGAAACGGAACATCGAATGAAACGATATGGATTTTCTTCTGCATTATAACTTAGGATAAAATTCTTCGAGTTGTTGAACTTCTTTATCCCAATGCTCTAACGCTGAAGCTTTCAAACAATTGCCTTTCCATTCTGCCAATAATTCCTTATTTGATAGAATGCCTTCAATTTGTGCGGCCAAAGCCTCAGGTTGATAGTCATAAACTACTTCGCCTAAATTGTAGCTTTCAACGATTCGTTTTACCTCAACAACATTCGAACATAAAATTGGAACGGAAGCATGGAGATAATCGAAGATCTTATTGGGTAGAGAGTAAAGATAATTTGGGTTTGTTGGTTGGTCAAAGCTTAAACCCAAAGTAGCATTTGCAGTAAACTGCATCAGTTCAGCATACGGTCGCTTCCCAAAGAACAATACCTTTTCTTCCAAACCTAAAGTCTTTACCAAAAGCTTCATTTCCGGAATTACATCACCATCACCAACAATAGCTAAAACAGCATTATCTACAAAACGCATTGCCCAAATGATCAAATCAACACCGCGATCCACATTTAATCCCGCTCCCTGCATTATCAAAATTGGCTTTTCAGGTAACCCTAATTCCGATTTCGACGTAATTGTCTCAGGGACAAACTTGGGTGAAACATTACGAACAACTTTAAAAGGAACCTTGTAAAGCGTTTCGTATTTCTCTTTGATAGAATGGTTGACCGTAATTGCCATTTTCACCTTGGGAACACAAAAACGCTCTATCCGTTTCCAAATCCGTTGCACTTTCGGTCGTTGTACTAATTCAGGAACCTCTGTAAAGAATTCATGGGAATCGTATACCAACTTCTTTCCTTTTAACCTTGATACAAGAATATTGGGAAGTAGCGTGTCCAGATCATTCGAAACCAAAATAGATGCCTTTCGAAAAAGGAGAAACCAAAACAATCGAAAATTGAAAAACGCGTAGAACAACGGTCCTTTTTCAGCTATCAACTTCATTCGTTTGGTTGAATATGGTCGATTTTCCATAGGTAAACTCGACTTCATTCTTCTTCCAACCAACAATACATCATAGCCTTGTGCCTGCATAAACAAACACATTTTATGAACCCGTTGATCCGTGTTCAAATCGTTAATAACGCTTACTATGATTCGTTGTTTCAAAGACTAATTACAGTTTTACCACCCGAATTGTTTTCGAACGGGCACCTGAACTTATTTTCAATTGATAACTTCCTTTAGCATACATGCTCATGTCCAGTTTTGTAAACTCAATTGGAACATTCATAGCAGCAAAAACAACTTTTCCGGTAAGATCAAGTAATTCCAGATTTACTTTGTTTCCATTAAATGCCGACAAATCAACATTCAGGATTTGATCAACAGGAATTGGGTAAACGGATATCGCCCCGAACAGATCATCATTAACCGCTAAGTCGTTTATATAGTTTATGACTGTGGTACACGTTTGACTATTTCCACAATTATCGGTCGCAGTTACAGTTATGAC
>CAMLET010000041.1 GCA_946479125.1 uncultured Flavobacteriales bacterium | reverse complement strand
TTTGAATCAGAAGCGTAAGTTTGAAAAGCAAAAACACTATTTCTTCAAATAATGTAGCATTTTCACCTTTTTTGATGTCGTGAACTACTTTGTAATTAGCTATATTTACCCCAGATTTTGAGACATATGAAAGACCTTATTGCGGCTTTTCCGGATAATATTATTGAAGCTTTAAAAATTGCTGAAAGTGCATCTATTCAACCAATGGCAGACAATGTGACGAATGTTGTAATCTGTGGAATGGGTGGATCCGGTATTGGCGGAAAGATTGTTTCTCAATGGATATCTGATTATGCTAAAATTCCGGTTTTATTCGCTCAGGATTACAGCTTGCCAGCGTTTGTTGGAAAAAATACGCTTGTAATTGGTTCTTCTTATTCAGGAAATACGGAAGAAACATTGATTTCTCTTCTGGAAGCGAAAGAACGTGGTTCTCGTATCATTGGAATTTGCTCAGGCGGTGAATTGCTGGCATTTTGCGAAAAAAACGCGTTTGATTGTGTAGTTGTTCCAGGTGGAAATCCACCACGAACGGCATTGGCTTTTTCAATGGTTCAGCTGACTTCAATTTTCGTTAAACTTGGAATGGCACCTGAAAGTCTGCTTTCTGAAATCAAGCTTGGGCATCAACTAATCGTTGATTCTTCTGCTGAAATTAAAGCTGAAGCAAAACAAATTGCAGAGAAGTTGTTTGGTAAAGTGGTTGGTGTTTATGCTGGTGCTGATTATGAAGGATTAGCGGTAAGAGCAAAACAGCAATTTAACGAGAACTCAAAAGAATTGTGTTGGCAGCACGTTATTCCTGAAATGAATCACAACGAACTGGTTGGTTGGGGAGATGGAAATGAAAAATTTGCCGCTCTTTTCATTCATACAAACGATTTGAACAAGCGCAACGAACGCAGATTTAATATTTCTGTGGACATCGTTCGTTCTAAAACGCCTCATGTGGTTTTGATTGAAGCCAAAGGAGAAACTCAGGTTCAGAAAACAATCTATTTAATTCACTTAATTGATTGGGCTTCGCTGTACTGGAGTGATCTAAAACAAGGTGATCCAATTGAGATTCGTGTAATTGATTACCTGAAAGACGAGTTGTCTAAGCTGTAATCAATAAAAAACGGACATCTTTAGCAGATATCCGTTTCCCTTCTTATTGTTCGTATACTTTCTATTCAGCGAAATCTCCGCCAGAGTAGCTCATGTATTCAAAATTCTGATCGCTTTTGAATTCAAAGTTCACTTTTAAGCGTTCACCCATATAACTTTCAGGACTGCTGCTCAATTGTAAAATCAAAGGATCTTTGTAATCGCAACGCAAAGCTGCTGTAAACGGCATCGGATTTTTCTTGTTGTTCTCTCCAACAATTAGGAAAGTAACACCACCTTCCGATACCAATCCCTGAAACGTACAAGCAAATTCTTTCTTCGAATTCAATGCACGCATTGCGCGATCAATTGTGATTCCTTTCAACGCAACAGGTTTGTGTTTCATATTATCCGTGTCTTCGGCATATGGCGCGCTTTTCTCCTTTGTTTTAAGGACCGTACCCTTCGCATTGTAGTACGAAATTCTGTCTACAAATTTGAACGTTCCGTCAGATTGAGCTTCGTCAAGTTGTTCCTGAGTAGCAAAGGGAACACCTCCGTTTAAATAATAGTAACGTACACCTTGATTTTTTCCTTCGCCATCAGAGAATTGCTCCTCTAGCTTTAGAATTTGGTTGTCTCTATTCATATGCCCCAAAACCTGAATAAAGCTTCCGTCTTCTTTCTGGTATTTCATTGAACTCACCAATTGTGTTGAAGTACTGATCAGTGCATCAATCTCAACCATTCGATTATCCATATCAGCTTCGTTCGCAAATTTCTTTACAACAGTTGCAGGGTCTTCTTTCTTTTCTGGCTTAGTTGTCTCTTCAGATGAGCATGCCGCTAAAATAAAGAGTAAGGGGAAAATATATTTTATCATGACTTTGGTTTTCTTCTAAATGACTTTCGATGTAAAAGTAACGAGAGTAAGAGAGATTTTGCAAAAATAGCTGAAAGTTGTTGAGATAAGCGCTCTTATTCCTGATGAATCGTCGTTAAACCTGATATGCCCAACTCGTTTAATTTTTGTTCAAGGGTAGACAGTAATTCTCCTTCGAGCGTTTTTGATCTCGAAACTACATCATAACCTTCAGGAGTAAAAAGTGTTTTCTGAAAATGAATAATCATCCATTGTTTTTCGGGATCGATATATAGAATGTTCCATTTGCTTTTTACGAATGCTAAAACGCCTTTTCCGCGCCAAATAAATGAGTTGTTGTTCTCATTGAGCGGCTTGTCGTGACCAATAATGCTTTTCACTTTCGATTTTTTGCTGTACTGAACTTCATCCAGCAAGCGTGGTTCTCCATTTTTCTGTATTAACGTGTAATTGAATGTTGGATTGGTTTTATTTCCTTTCAACCACATGGGAAAGTTGGATTGATTGATGAACCACTTTCCTTCAAGATCATCTAATCTCAGTTCTTGAGCTATAGCCAATTGGCCCATAATTGCAACTATCATTAAAATTAGAAATGATTTCATTTATCTCTAATCTACGGCTTTTCTGCCCCAAAATGTTACAAACAAAAAAAACCTTTCGAAACTTGCGAAAGGTTTTTTAACTATTAATCGAAAAAACAAGAGCACCCCTACTCCTGTTACTCTAACGAGTACAATTTTAATGTGATTTAATCACAGTACGAATTTGATTAAATCGAATGCGAGTGCAAAATCAATCTTTCGTAACTTTACGATATCCAAATGGTGAAAATAAAACTCAATTATTTGAAAATGAGTTAATTAATTCTATAAAATCAGGTTAATTTTACAATGTCCACGGGTTCAACAGATGCATTATTTCGTTTAATTCTGTCTTTAACAAAGGCCGAGAAGAGAAGTTTCAAACTTTTCGTCAATCGTAATTCCGCAAGTATCGAAGAATTGAAGTTCTTGAAACTGTTCGATTTTATGGATAAAACAGAAGTTTATTCTGATGAAGAGGCGCTGAAGAAATTACCTGAAATAAAAAGAAGTCAGCTTTCTAATATAAAAGCACACCTCTATAAGCAGGTTTTAGGAAGTTTACGTTTGCAGCATTCTAGTCATTTACCCGCTTTAGAAATACGTGAGGCAATAGATTATGCACAGCTGCTTCATCACAAAGGATTTTATATGCAGGCGCTTCGTCAGTTGGATAAAGCCCGGCAATTGGCACATAAACACGAGAGTATTGTTCTTCAGTTAGAAATTGCCGAATTCGAAAAGAGTATCGAATCGCAATACATCACCCGAAGTTTACCTACGCGAGCTGAACAGTTGACTTCTGAAACTTTAGGGTTAGAGAACCGATTGGGTCTTTCTGTGAAATTCAGCAATCTTTCATTGCAGTTATATGCTTTATATGTAAAGGTTGGTTTTGTACGAAATGAGAAAGATTATTTGTTTGTAACGGATTTCTTCAAAACCCGACTTCCCGCATACAATTATAATAAACTTGGTTTCGAAGAGAAACTGCACTTATATAATGCTCAGGTTTGGCATCACTATATTACACAGGATTTCCTGCGTTGTTATCGTTATGCTACAAAATGGGTAGATTGTTTCTTAGAAGCCCCAATAGCAAAAGAACAGTATTATGAAATGTATTTGAAAGGACTTCACTATTTACAGAATAGTGTTTTCAACCTTAGAAATGCAAATCGTTTAGAGAATGTGGTGGCTTTGTTGGAAAAGGAAACACGAACGAGTTATATGATGGATCAGGAGAATACAAAGTTGCTTCGTGATCTGTATTGGATAACCGGTAAGATTAATATTTACTATTTAACCGGAACATTTGAAGACGGTGTGACTTTCGTTGATGAGGTAGAGGACTTTATTACGAAGTATGAAGGTCAGTTAGACCAACATCGAATAATGGTTCTTTATTATAAAATTGCCTGTATTTATTTTGGAAGCGGTGATAATAAAATGACTATTCGTTACCTGAACCAAGTGATCCAGATGAAAGAAGTTTCTCTTCGGGAAGACATTCAATGTTTTGCCAGAATTCTTAATTTGATTGCACATTTCGAATTGGGCAACGACGATTTAATTCAATACCAGATCAAGTCGTTTATTCGCTTCCTTATTAATATGGGCGATATGCATGGTGTGCAGCGCGAGATTCTTTCATTCCTGCGTCAACCCGCATTTGTTAATGAACAAGCCTTGCTTCGCGGATTCAAGATCTTGCATGGTAAACTGGTGAAGCTTTCACAATTGCCATATGAAAAACGTCCATTCCTTTATTTGGATATTATTTCCTGGCTCGAAGCGAAGGTTCAGGGAAGACCGGTTCAGAGTATTATTCGCGAGAAATTCCTCAAGGAAAAAGCGACTGGAGAGTACCATTATTTTCCTAATGATTAAATACTCGACATAAAAAAGATAAAAAATTCATCAAAATAAAACTTCGATTAAAAACTTTGACTATATTTGATTAAAATATCGTCAATCGAGGTGATAATTCAATTGAAATATGACAGGATTAACTGTTGGGAAGAAGGTTCCAAAGTTTGAAACTCTTACAGATGAGGGCGTTGTAGTGTCGTCTGAGTTGATGAAGGGAAAACCTTGGGTCATTTATTTTTATCCGAAGGATCTGACACCTGGCTGTATCAATCAAGCGTGTAGTATGCGAGATGGGATGCAGGAGTTTGTGCGCAGAGGTGTTCAGGTTTTTGGAGTAAGTATGGACACGGAAAGACTTCACCAACGTTTTCGAGAAAAGTATGAATTGAATTTTCCGTTGCTAATGGACGAGAAAAGAAAATTAATAAAGGCTTTCAAGGTATGGGGTCCTAAAAAATTCATGGGAAGAGAGTACGATGGAATTCATCGAACAACCTTCGTCATCAATGAAAAAGGAACAATTACACATATTATTGAGAAGCCAAAAACCAAGATACACGCTGCAGAAGTGCTATCTTGCTTAAATGAAAATGGTGCTTCGTAGAAGTACGTAAATAGTTTACGGAGTACCGCTTTTAAATTTGTGGAAACGATTAAATAAAACGATATGTCAGCTAAAGAAATTAATCCAGACAAACTAAAGGCGTTGCAACTTACGATGGAAAAGTTGGATAAAACTTTCGGTAAGGGAAGTGTAATGAAATTAGGAGATAATGCAGTAGAACAAGTGGAAGTAATTCCTTCAGGTTCTGTTACGTTAGACTTAGCCTTGGGAGTGAATGGTTTTCCTAAAGGAAGAATAGTAGAAATTTTTGGTCCTGAATCATCAGGTAAAACAACCTTGGCAATTCATGCAATTGCAGAATGCCAGAAAAATGGTGGAATAGCGGCTTTTATTGATGCTGAGCATGCTTTCGATCAGTTTTATGCTCAAAAATTAGGAGTAGATATTGAGAACTTATTGATCTCGCAGCCAGATAATGGTGAACAAGCATTAGAAATTGCAGATAACTTGATTCGCTCAGGAGCAATTGATTTGTTGGTGATCGATTCAGTTGCGGCATTGACACCTAAAGCGGAGATCGAAGGCGAAATGGGCGATTCTCAAATGGGACTTCAAGCTCGTTTAATGTCGAAAGCGCTTCGTAAGCTTACAGGTTCTATCAACAAGGCAAAGTGCTGTTGTATTTTCATCAACCAGTTGCGTGAGAAAATTGGTGTGATGTTCGGTAATCCAGAAACAACAACAGGAGGTAACGCACTTAAATTCTACGCTTCAATGCGAATTGATATTCGCAGAGCAAGCCAGATCAAAGACGGTGAAGATGTAATTGGTAACCGCGTTAAAGTGAAAGTGGTAAAAAATAAAGTTGCTCCACCGTTTAGAAAAGCAGAATTCGACATTATGTACGGCGAAGGAATCTCTAAAGTTGGTGAAATCATCGACTTAGGTGTAGACTTAAATATTATGAAAAAGAGCGGTTCTTGGTTCTCTTACGGAGAAACTCGATTAGGACAAGGAAGAGATTCAGTAAAACAAATGTTACTTGACAATCCTGAACTAATGGAAGAATTGGAATCGCGAATTAAAGAAGCTCTTAATCCAACGGTGGCTGCAGCCCTGGTGGAGTAAGACAAACTGCATATCGTTTCCGTGAGCTGTCTGCCTCTGGTGGACAGCTCTTAGGAAAACGCTGTGTTGACTTTTGATTACTTCTTTGTTAAACTCCTTCTACAGCTCATTGCAAAGACCAACGACTCTGCGTTTAGCTCAGAATTTTAAGTACTTTTGTCCAAAGACGAAGTATGGTACTCTCAATGACGGGCTACGGTAAAGCTGCCGGAACCTTTGAAAACAAACGACTTATAGTTGAAATTCGTTCCCTGAACTCCAAGAGTTTAGATCTTTATGTACGCGCATCCGTTGTGTACAGAGAATTGGAACTGGAAATGCGCTCTATTGTAGCAAAGAATCTTGACAGAGGTAAAGTCGAATGTTCTATTTCATTAGAGAATAATCACGACGCAAAAAGCGCTACCATCAATGCTGATATGGTGAAATCATATTATGCAGATTTGAGTAAAATTGCAACCGATCTAAACGATAAATCCACAAATCTTCTTGAATTGGTAATGCGTATGCCTGAAGTACTTTCAACTGAGAAAGAAAACTTGGGTGATGACGAAAAAGCATTTGTTTTGAAATTAGTTGAAGAAGCTTGTACTGAGTTGAACAAATTCAGAAAGCAAGAAGGTGATCAACTTCGTAAAGATTTTGAAAACAATATTGGTGCAATTCGTTCGCGTTTATTAGAAGTGCCAAAGTTTGAACAGGAACGAATTGATTCTGTAAAAGATAGAATGAAATCGGGGCTGGAAAAATTGACCAGCAAAGCCATTGACGAGAATCGATTGGAGCAGGAAATCATTTTTTACATAGAGAAATTAGACGTTTCTGAAGAAAAACAACGTTTGTCTCACCATTTGGATTATTTCCTGGAGACAATGGATGTTGAATTGTGTGGTAAAAAACTCGGATTCATTACTCAGGAAATTGGTAGAGAGATCAATACATTAGGTTCCAAATCTTATCATTCAGAAATGCAGCGTTTAGTTGTTGAAATGAAAGATTATCTTGAAAAAATCAAAGAACAAGTTCTGAATACACTGTAAGCTTGAGTCATGGAAGGTAAAAGTATTATCATTTCAGCTCCATCAGGAGCAGGCAAAACAACCATAGTGCATGAATTATTGAAGCGAATCCCAAATCTTCGTTTCTCTATTTCGGCGTGCAGCAGAGATGCAAGAACAAACGAAGTGCACGGAAAAGACTATTACTTTTTGGGAGTTGAAGGATTCAAACAAAAAGTAGAAAACAAAGATTTTCTGGAATGGGAAGAAGTTTACAAGGATAATTTCTATGGTACGCTTCGCTCAGAGGTAGAACGTATTTGGAGCAATAATGACGTTGTTATTTTCGACGTTGATGTTGTTGGTGGATTGAATCTCAAAAAACAATTAGGTGAAAATGCACTTGCACTTTTCATTAAAGCGCCAACATTCGATGATCTCGAAAAACGCTTGAGATACAGAAGTACTGAAACGGAAGAGAAAATCCAGATGCGTTTAGCCAAAGCAAAAGTGGAGTCGAGTAGAGCGCCAGAGTTTGACCTGGTTGTTGTAAATGATGAACTGGAACGCGCTTGTAAAGAGGCTGAAGATAGAATTGTGAGTTTCATAAATTCGTAATATGAAAGTTGGTCTCTATTTCGGAACATTCAATCCCATTCATGTTGGTCATTTGATCATTGCTAATTACATGGCTGAACGTGAAGAATTGGATCAGGTTTGGTTAGTGGTTACACCGCAAAATCCACTGAAAAAAAAGAGCTCATTGTTGGCCGATTATCATCGCCTGGCTTTGGTGAACGAAGCGGTAATTGATAATCCTAAATTACGGGTTTCCGACATTGAATTCGGTTTAAAGCAACCAAATTATACAGCGAGTACCTTAGCTTACCTTGCTGAAAAACACCCGAATGATGAGTTTTGTTTGATCATGGGTGAAGATAATTTGAGAACACTTCACAAGTGGCACAATTACGAAATCTTGCTTTCAAAGTATAAGTTTTTCGTGTATCCAAGAGTACTTACGGAACAGGAAATGAACGAGGAGGCAACACTTGATCCCGAGCATCAGCACGATTTCTACGAACATGAGAACGTGATTTTTTGCGAAGAAGTTCCCGTAATGAAATTGTCTTCAAGCTATATCCGTCACGCAATAAAAGAAGGAAAATCGGTGAAATACCTGTTGTCTGAACCAGTATTTAAGTATATCGACGAAATGAACTTTTACCGTTAACTGCGGCTAGGCAACAATTTCTTGATAAAACGTCCAATTTGTTTGCGGAACAGGAACATCAAAATGCAATAAGGAATTGCCATTAGGAACAGAATCCCAGTATTTATATTTCTACCAAAATCGTTCGCAGAAACTTCATTGCTTTGCTCAGCCAATAGTTTACACTGAGCACATCCCTGACTGATTCCGTAAAAACCGATCAAACAAAAAACCGAAAGAATAATTACTCGTTTCATGTGTTGCAAAGGTACGCAAGAATCGAATGCCAACGTTAAAAGGAATAATTTTTTTCGCCACCTTGGATACGAACTTCCAGCTCGAATTCTTTCACTAACTTCACTTTAATGAATTCTTTTGTTGATAGAATAGCCGCAGATCTTTTAAGCAGCAATGTAAATCTTGAACAAACGGTGATTATCGTTCCGTCTGAAAGAATGATCAATTATCTTCAGCGTGCTTTCTTTGTAGTGGACGGGAAGCCGAAAATTGCACCAAAGATCATTACAATCGACAGGTGGGTTCAGCAATTGTCTAAAAGAAATTCAATAAACAAAACGGTTGCACTGTTCGAACTTTACGAACTGTTTCTGACAAATCCAATTGAACATGAAGTGAAATCGTTTGATGGATTTTTGAATTGGGGACAATTACTGCTTTCCGATTTTGATGAAATTGATCGCTACCTGGTTGATCCTAAAACTTTGTTCCGAAACTTGAAAGATGTAAAGGAACTGGAATCGTGGTCGTTTTCTGGTGAAGAATTAAGCGAGGGACAGAAGAAATTCATGGCGTTCTGGGATAAACTAGGTCCGTACTATTTTGCATACGAAGAACGACTGAACAAACTCAATCTGTGGAGCAAAGGAAAGGCGTATAGAGAAGTTGCGAATGATTTATTACAATTGATCGATCATTCTCAGGAATATGTTTTGGCCGGGTTCAATGCGCTTTCGATTGCCGAACTAAGCATTTTTAAGCAGCTGAAAAATCTTGGTAAAACAAAGTTTTATTTTGACAACGACGCCTATTACCTCAACGATAATCTTCACGAAGCCGGTTATTTTCAGCGCAAGATCTTTGATTATCTCGATCTGAAATTTGCGGATGAAACACCACGACATTTGGCAACCAAGGAATTTTCTATTGATGTTGTAGAATGTGCGCAAAGTACTGATCAGGCTGCCGTAATTGGTTCTGAATTGAAGAAATTGAACCCTGAAGAATTGAACTCAACCTTGCTGTTGCTCGCTGATGAAACGCAGCTGAAAACAATGCTTCATAACCTTCCGTCGAGTATTTCTAAGGCTAACATTACACTAGGTTTACCGCTTAAAAATACGGCACTTAGAACCTGGGTTGATTTAATGTTCCAGTTACAGGACGGGATGGAACGCTACGGAAAAAACACGATTTACTATAAGATCCTTTCTAATTTCATTCACCATCCCTTTTTGGAAGCAACTTTGCCCAAAAGCGAACAACTGGCATTAAACAGAATAGAAGCTGAGGCCGTTCAAAAGAACTGGCATTTCATTAAGAAATCTTCAATTGCGCAAACGCCAATAGCTCAGCAGTTACTTGAATTTCTAACCATTCCCTGGCAAAAAGACTGGAAAAAGGGATTGGAAAGCATACAAGAATTAAACTACTTTTTGGATCTTCATTTTAAAGAAGAGAATGAATACGAACAAACCTTGATCCGTTCTTTTACCGGAGCTGTTCAAAGTTTGATTAACCTGTTCAGTTCGGTGAATATGCCGGAAATGTCACCAACAACGTTTAAGCGATTATTTGAAATGCACTGGAGTACCGAGAATGTAGCTTATTACGGAAATCCGTTAAACGGAATTCAAATCATGGGACTTCTCGAAACCCGTGGATTGGATTTCAAAAATGTGTTTGTTTTGGGATTGAATGAAGGTGCGATGCCGCCTACTAATCCAATTCAGACATTGATCCCAATGGATTTACGCAGGTATTTCGGAATGCCAACTCCTCGCGATAAACAAGGACTTTTCGCCCATCATTTCTATCGATTGCTGCACACAACTGAAAGAATGGTTGCCACTTACACTACTTCTTCCGAAGATTTGGGAAGTGCAGAACCAAGTCGATTTTTGAAACAAATTGAAATGGAATTGCAAACCGTAAATCCAAATTTGAAACTGAACAAATATCAAATTACAACTTCGAACAAGGAAGAAATCGGGGACATGGTTATTGAGAAAAGTCCGGAAATTATCCAACGTCTGGAAGACTTAGTCGCCAAAGGACTTTCATTTAGTAAGCTCACCAAGTTCTTAACCTGCCCGCTTGATTTCTATTACCAGACTGTGCTCAAATTGGGAGAAGAAGACAAGATCGAGGAAGACCTGGAATCAAGTACTCAGGGAAGTATTCTGCATTACGTGATGGAGAAATTGCTGGAGGATTTTGTTGAGCGATTTGATGAAAACGGAAAATTACTTCCACACAGAAATGTTTCCATTGACGATTTCAAAGCGATGAAAAATCGTGTTCCGCTGTTGGTCGAAGAAGGGTTTAAGGAATGTTTCAATGACGATCCGGAAACATGGCAGCAGGGAACAAATTACATTCAGTACGAAATGATCAAGGAAAGTATTCAGGCTGCATTGAATAGAGAGATCGACATTCTGGAATCGAACCTGGAGGAGTCACTTTTCATCCTCGATTTGGAGAAGGAATTGGAAGCCGAGATTCCCCTAATGGTCAATAATAAAGAGGTAAATGTGAAGTTCAAGGGAATCATTGACCGAATTGATCGACTTGGGGGAAAAATAAGAATCATCGACTACAAATCGGGAAAAATAGACCAGAACAATTTGAAAGTTCAGACGAGATACTCGAAACTTGAACCGGCCGATTTCATTATTGACAAATTCAAGAAAAGCTCCAAGACTCACGCATTGCAGTTGATGCTTTATGCTTTTTTATTGCAGTCTAATTCTACCAGAAAAGTAGATAAAGCGGGAATTGTTTCCTTCATTACGCATAAAAACAGTCCATATGAATTGGAGGAAAGTCTTGATTTGGAAAGCGTGACAACTTTGTTGAAAGAGGTATTCAATAAGATTTTCGAAGAAATGTTTGATACAAGTCAACCCTTTAAACACAATGAAAAAGCGGCATATTGCGCTTATTGCAACAACGTTAAAAAGCCTTATTAGCCTTTAAGGTTTCATCTATTCCTTCCAAATCGGTATAAAATTCTTCCCCAAATGCTCTGATGATCGGTTCTCGTAAGAATTTGTAAACGGGAACATTCAACTTTGCTCCACATTCACAAGCCGGCTTACAAATGTGCCATTCATCGTAATTAAGTGCCAGATCTTCTCCAATTTTCTTTACACGAATAGGATACAAATGACAAGAAACGGGCTTTTTCCAGGAAACTTTTCCTTCGATATATGCTTTTTCAATAGCGCATTTTGCAGTAGAGGTTTCATCAAAATAAACAAAAGCACATTCTTTATCATTCACCAATGTAGAAGCGGGCTCGTTCCATGGATCAATATAAAAAACACCTTCCTTTTCAACGGCAGCTATACCTTCAGGACGCA
>CAMLET010000040.1 GCA_946479125.1 uncultured Flavobacteriales bacterium | reverse complement strand
CACACCAAAAAATTGCAGTTCACCACTTTTATTTTGATTAACAAAATCGTTTTACCAGATTTGTTAAATAAAAGTACATTTTGCCAAACTACAAACATGAAAACGCTCGTAATTGATCAACACCCAGCGATTCTTCAGGGGATTTATTGCACCTTGAAGAGTTCTGATGTCCACTTTGATGTGGAGTGTGTCCGGGCCTTTGAATCGCTTGACATTCCAAAAGACGTGCTCTTAGCGGATGTTATAGTGCTTGGGATACCACAGTTTCTGCCACATTTATTTAAGTGGATCCGTTCTATTCGCAGCATAAATAAGAGTATTCCTATTCTTATCTATGGTGTCGATAAAGAATCATTACTCATCGAACGCTTAATGACAGAACCAATTCAAGCAATTGTAACGGTTCAGTACGATTTCGACAAATTGCCAGAAGTCATCATGCGTACATCATGTCAAACAGCCAAAGAACCTGTGCCTTACGGATTCAGATTTTCCCGTTACACTGACTTTGGAATGAATGACTTGTCAATTCGAGAAGTTGAAATTGTTGACTTAATTGCCAACGAAAAAACAACTTCAGAAATCAGCAACTTATTAAACATTTCTATTTCCACGGTTGAAAACCATAGAAAGAATATCTTTCGAAAAATGGGTGTACGCAACCTGGCAGGAATGGTAAGAAGCGCAGCGAAAGCCGGATACATCGCTTAAAAAAGTATCCAAATTTTAAAGATCCCACTATTCGCTCGAAAGACTCCATTTTTCGTAATGAAACTATTTTGTCTCACAATTCCTTACGAATTCACACTTTCATTTTAATCAATTATTTTATTGAAATCAACCGCATTTTGATATCTCGAACTCGTGTTTATTAGCTAACTTTATCACGAATTTGAAAAACACATTATGAGCTCGTTTGATGTAGCAGTTATTGGATCTGGACCTGGTGGATATGTTGCCGCAATTCGTTGTGCACAGCTAGGATTAAAAACCGCTTTGATTGAAAAATATCCAACTTTGGGAGGTACTTGTCTGAATGTTGGATGTATCCCTTCAAAAGCACTTCTTGATTCATCTGAACATTTCTTTAACGCGAAACACAACTTTGCCGCTCACGGGATCAAAGTTGAAAATCTGGAGGCTGACTTGGCAACCATGATTGCGCGTAAAGAAGATGTAGTTACACAAACGTGTAATGGGATTAAGTTCCTGATGGACAAGAATAAGATCACTGTTTATCAAGGTGTAGGTTCATTTGTAGACAAAACGAACATTGCAATCAAAGATGGTGAAGGAAACAGCACAACCATCTCTGCTAAAAACACCATCATCGCGACAGGGTCGAAACCAAATTTCTTTCCTGGAATGGAGCCGGATAAAGACCGCATCATCACTTCTACCGAAGCGTTGAAAATGAAAGAAATTCCAAAGAAAATGATTGTTATCGGTGGTGGAGTTATTGGACTGGAATTAGGATCTGTTTATGCTCGCTTAGGAACTGAAGTTGAAGTAGTAGAATTTGCTCCAAACATCCTTCCTACAATGGATTTGTCGCTTGGAAAAGAATTGACAAAGATCTTAAAGAAAGAAGGTTTCAAATTCCATTTAGAGCACAAAGTTCAAAAAGTAGAAAACACCGGAAAAGGTGTAAAACTGACTGCTTTGAACAAGAAAAACGAAGAAGTAACTCTTGAAGCTGACTATGCATTAGTTGCGGTTGGTCGTAAAGCTTATACAGATGGATTAGCATTGGAAAATGCAGGTTTGACAGCTAATAATCGCGGACAAGTTGATGTAAATGATCATTTACAAACTGCTGTTCCAAATATCTATGCAATTGGTGACGTTGTTCGTGGAGCAATGTTAGCACACAAAGCAGAAGAAGAAGGTGTTGCAGTTGCAGAGCAATTGGCTGGACAAAAACCTCATATCAATTACAACCTGATTCCTGGTGTAGTTTACACTTGGCCAGAAATTGCGTCAGTTGGTAAAACAGAAGAAGAATTGAAAGCTGCAGGAGTTGAATACAAAAGTGGTTCTTTCCCGATGAAAGCATTAGGAAGGGCTCGTGCTTCTATGGATTTATCAGGGTTCGTTAAGATTCTTGCTGATGCAAAAACGGATGAAGTATTAGGTGTTCACATGATCGCTGCTCGTGCTGCCGATCTAATTATGGAAGCTGTAACAGCAATGGAATACCGTGCATCTGCAGAAGACATTTCAAGAATTTGTCACGGTCATCCAACATTCTCTGAAGCAATAAAAGAAGCCGCACTGGCCGCTACAGACAATCGAGCACTTCACACGTAATATTATTTTAGGCTCTGAAATCTCAGGGCCTTTTTTATACGTATTAACTACAATCAATTTTGACAGAAATTACAATTCAATGACAACAAAGAAAACAGGAGTTCTACTGATTCAACTTGGTACACCAGATAGTCCAAGCACGAGCGATGTAAGAAAGTATTTGAAACAGTTTTTGATGGATGAACGTGTTATTGATATTCCGTACTTCTCTCGATTAATGTTAGTACGTGGAATAATCGTTCCGTTCAGAACACCGAAATCAGCAAAAATCTACAAAGAACTCTGGGATTTGGGGAATGGAAAATCTCCACTACTTACGCATACAGAATCTGTAAAACGTTTGGTACAAGAGCGTTTTGGATCAGAAAACGTGACTGTAGAAATGGCAATGCGTTACCAAAATCCTTCTATGGATTCGGTTTTAGAGCGCATGCACAAAGCCAATTACGACCAAATCATTATCATTCCGTTATTCCCTCAGTATGCAAGTGCCTCAACAGGTTCGGCTGTTGATAGAGCAATGGAAATCATCAAAAAATGGTGGGTAATTCCTGAGATTAAAATTGTATCTCAGTTCTATGATCACGAAGGATATATTGACTCTATCGTAGAAAGAGCTAAGGAATTTGATATAGAATCATATGACAAAGTGATGTTCTCTTATCACGGTTTACCTATTCGTCAGATCGACAAAGTTTACAACGATGGGCTTTGTGATGGACACGATTGTGATAAAGAAATTTCTGACGACAATAAATATTGCTACAAAGCTACAAGCTATGCTACAACGCGCGCAATTGCTTCTAAATTGGGAATTCCGGAAGACAAACTGATTGTTAGCTTTCAATCACGATTGGATGAAAAATGGATTCAACCGTTTTCGGATAAAGTAATTGAGCAATGGGGAAAAGAAGGAAATAAACGTGTTCTTGCATTTTCACCCGCTTTCGTAGCCGATTGTTTGGAAACCTTAATTGAGATTGGAGAGGAATATCAGGAAATCTTTGAAGCGAACGGTGGTGAAAAAGTACAATTGGTGCCAAGTTCAAATGATCACCCAAGATTTATTGATTGTTTGGAAGATTTGGTGAGAACGAGGTTGTAGAGTCTACTGAGACTGGATTTCGAGAAACTGGAAACTAGACATTCAGAATTGCTAAATAATTAAGAAAGTCTATGTTCTCAAAATCCAGATTCAGAATTCTATCTATTCTATTCGTGCGAATGCTCCTGGTCTTCCCATTTGTATTCACCAGCTTTCTTAGCTCTTCTTGCAGCTTTCTTAGCCTTCTTATTGCTTTTCTTGATACGTTTTTTAGCCTCTTTCGTTTGCAATTTCCAGAATGCCTTTTTCGCCTTTTTTTGAGCCTTTTTGGTGGCTTTAGCCTGCTTCTTCCGCTTCTTTGCAATCTCTTTTTCAGCTTTTGCAACAGATCCTTCCTGTGCAGAAGCAGAAGTAGGAGCAAAATTTAATGCCAACAACAATAGAAACAACTGAAAAAACGTTCTTATCTTCATGCAAATTAAATCAACGCCATGCGTTTTGTGAAGTTACACTTTTTTTTATTCATCGTTCTACTTTTGGGAGCGTGTAAAAAACACCGCGAGCATCCGGTGCCAAGTGTTGCGTTCGACTTCCAGATCGACATGACACTTCCTTCCTATTCCGACCTTAACGGCGTTGGAGGTTGGTGCTACGTGAATGGCGGAATAAAAGGAATTGTGGTTTACAGAAGATCATATGATCAGTTTGTTGCCTGGGAACGCATGAGCCCGGAAGATCCGAAAGGTGTCTGCGAAAGTGGATTAACAACAAATCCAGACAACTTTCTACAATTAGACGACCCTTGCTCTGACGCACAATTCTCCATGTACGACGGTTCTCCAATCGCAAATTCAGATTGGGGATTGCGCGGCTATTTAGTGGAGTGGAATGGCGGAAATATTCTGAGGATTTCGAATTAGTTATTCCGTACAACCGTTAACTTGCCTCTACAGCTTTTTTCAGAAGCTTGATATCATCTATCTCAAAATCATATTTGTGCCTTGGCCCTTCAAAATTATAAAGGATTGTTCCTATTTTTAAATCCACAACTATAATTCTTCGGGTGTCTTTTCCTCTCAAATAGAATAAAACGAAACCACCCTCATTTTTAAGCATTAGTTCATTCAACTTCTCGTTTGAAACGACTTCACAATTTTCGCCATAAGTAGACTTTACTCGTTCAGAATTATTTACTGATTTGACGCTTCCTGTTTTACTCACTTTCAGATTAATGTTATCAGAAATATAAAGCTTCTCATTTTTTAAAACCTTCAGATTGGGTGCTGTTGATTTTACAGTTGATTTTAAAGGGTCTATATAATCTGAATAAGCTCTAACAAAAGTTCCTAAAAATGCATAATTCCAGTTGAAAATCTTTCCTGTAGCATTATAGGCTTCATCAAGTGAATGATCAACAGAAAGGTCTTTCTTAGCAAACGCAATTCTAATGTCGTCATCAACAAACAAATTAGTACTTGCTACACAAACCGAATCAGAAGCGTTACGGAAGAAATATCCTTCGAGATAAAAATCCAGAAAACGTGCTACGCTTGTGACATTTTCATAGGTCATTGATTCAAATGCTTCCGTGTGGTATCTGGTTCTTACGGAAAAAACCAAATCTCCTGATTCTTTTGGTAATCTTTTGTATTCGTCAAATGCAATCAGCGTTATTTGTTCATATTGCCAAGCATTAAATAGAACCGTTTGCAGGTTCTCCATCGTTTCAGCATCACTGTCCCGATAAACAAAAAGAAGACGCTCAATTGTTCGATGAGACGGACCAGTATAAAATGAAAACTGGGCATTAGAAAGGTTGCAACATAAGAAAGTTACGGATAGAATTAAGTGCTTAAATTTCATTTGGATCTAATTGACGGTACTACAAAAATAAAAAAAGGAATCCCTTTCGAGATTCCTTTTCCAAATTTATTCCTAGATGCTTATTAGTAACGGTAAGCATCCGATTTGAACGGACCTTGAACTGTTACTCCAATGTAAGCTGCTTGATCTTCTGTTAATTCATCCAATTCAACACCAATCTTAGCCAAGTGTAAACGAGCTACTTTCTCATCTAAGTGCTTTGGAAGAACGTAAACATCATTTTCGTAGTTAGCGTGGTTTTCCCACAACTCCAACTGAGCCAATGTTTGGTTTGTAAATGAGTTAGACATTACGAAAGATGGGTGACCAGTTGCACAACCAAGGTTAACTAAACGTCCTTCAGCAAGAATGATCACGTCATTTCCTTTTACATTGTAAATGTCAACTTGTGGCTTCACTGTATTTTTTGTAGAACCGTAGTTTGCGTTCAACCAAGCCATATCGATTTCGTTATCGAAGTGACCGATGTTACAAACGATTGCTTTGTCTTTCATGTTTTCGAAGTGACGACCAACGATGATGTCTTTATTACCAGTTGTAGTAACGATGATATCCGCACGGTTAACACAGTTGTCTAATTTTTTCACTTCAAATCCGTCCATTGCAGCTTGCAACGCACAAATTGGATCGATCTCAGTAACAATTACACGAGCTCCAGCTCCACGCAATGAAGCAGCAGAACCTTTACCAACGTCTCCGTAACCACAAACGACAGCTACTTTTCCAGCCATCATTACGTCAGTTGCACGACGAATAGAATCTACCAAAGACTCTTTACATCCGTATTTGTTATCGAACTTAGATTTAGTAACTGAATCGTTAACGTTGATTGCAGGCATTACCAAAGTTCCATTTTTCTTACGATCGTACAAACGAAGAACTCCAGTTGTAGTTTCTTCAGACAATCCTTTAATTCCAGCTGTCAATTCAGGGAAACGGTCGAATACCATATTTGTAAGGTCACCACCATCATCCAAAATCATGTTTAACGGTTGACCACCATCAAACGCGAAAATTGTTTGCTCGATACACCAGTCAAACTCTTCCTCGTTCATACCTTTCCAAGCGTAAACCGGAATTCCAGCAGCAGCGATTGCAGCAGCAGCGTGATCTTGTGTAGAGAAAATGTTACATGAAGACCAAGTAACTTCTGCACCCAGCTCAACCAATGTTTCAATTAAAACGGCAGTTTGAATAGTCATGTGAAGACAACCAGCAATACGCGCACCTTTCAAAGGCTTGCTTGCTCCGTACTCTGCACGTAACGACATTAATCCTGGCATTTCTGCTTCTGCAAGAACGATTTCTTTACGTCCCCATTCTGCTAGTGAAATGTCTTTTACTTTGTAAGCTAATTTTTCTGTTGTATTGCTCATAATTATGAATTGCTCTAATTTTCAGTCAGCAAAGATACGGCATAGGTTTGTGAATAAAAAATTATCAATTATGAATGATGAAATTATCAGGATATTCTTCCAGTTATGGTCGCTTTTTCGAACTTGATAACTAGTAATTTATTCATTCATAATTATTTCGGCGTTCCTATTAGATGCAAAATTGTAGCTGGACCACTTTTCACTTTGCCTATTTTCCAGTCATAGTTTTCATGACCTTTTACCCTGCTCACTAACTCTTCCATTTCGGGAACTGTATATGTGCGTAATGCAGAAAGAATCCCATCAAACATTACAAAAACGGGAACTAACGGAATAATGTACGTAAAGATGATTCTTCCTATAGAGAAAGGACGAATGAATGGCGTTACAAACAACACATTAAGGGGTGAGAAAATCATTGCGATCACGCTTTTTACGTTTCGCTCCTGCGATTCGAACATAGCAATTCCGGTTTTAGCATCAACTGCATTCTGAAGAATCTTCACGGCATCTTCTTCTCTAAAGTGATGGAGTGATAAAAATTGTGTTCTCAATCCCTTTAGATCACCGGGTACGTTTCTGGCGTCAACACTTTCTTTTCTATATGTAAATTTCGAAGATTGGCTGGCAGTAAATTCAAAAGCTTTCTCGTTTGGATAGTAATCAGTGAGAACAACATTTATTTGCGGATGATCTTTCTCCAATGCGGAAACAAGATTGATCAATCCGCCACCACCACCTGAAGCCAGATCGATAATTGTGGAATTTCCACTTTTAGCTAATGCTTCCGACAAAACGGGAACAGCACCTTTGTAAACATTAAACTTGTTGGAAACAAACTGAAGAAAATCTGTCAAATAATTACGAAGAAATCCTGGAAACCAACGCTGGTCTTCAAATTCAAATAAATGTTTGTGTTTCATGATACTATTTTTACTAACTTTAGGTCAAAGTTACTAAAACAATTTGATTCTAGGTCAAGCTTACTAAAAATAATGAAAACCCGAGATAAGATCTTACTTACAGCGCTTCAACTCTTCAATGCTCATGGAGTTCCAAACGTTACCTTACGAAGAATTGCAGCTGAAATGAAGATCAGTCAGGGAAACCTGAATTACCATTTTAAACTGAGAGAAGATATTATCGAAGCACTCTTTTTTCAGTTGATGGAGGTTTTCAATGAGGAAAAAGGGAAACTGGATACGGAAGAAATGAATTTTCAGTTTGTGCTTGATTCTACAAGAGCTGGAATGGAAGCCTTATTTCGTTACCGCTTTCTAATGATTGATTTTAACCAGAACATGCGTGAAAACCCAAAACTGCATGAACAATTCATCGTTCTGGAACAAATTCGCAAACAAACTTATCTGTATTCATTCAATTTAGCCATCAACGCAGGAATTATGCGCGCACCGGCCTTTCCAACGGAATATGAAGGTTTAAATGAGCGTATCCGTGTTTTTAGTGATTACTGGATTGCGTCTGCAGCGGTTTACAACGAAGCGGAAGAAACAACGGTAGATAAATACCATGGACTTCTCGTAGAAATGTTCTTTCCTTATTTTACGAAAGATGCGCAGCGGGAGTTTTTGTTAAAACGCCTGTAAATTGTATCATCACATCAATTGCTTATAAACATTTCCTTCATCACATTCCCTTTACCCGTATAAAACGGAAAATGTAAAAGTTCGGCTATTGTAGCGGAAATGTCAACTTGATCATAGTAATTATTTAGCTGAACGTTCTTTTTAAAATCGGGAGATAAAGCAAGAAACTCAATATGCCTGCATCCTTCGCAATCATCGCCATGACCAACAAATCCGTTCAGAACGGCATCTAAATGTCGACCATGATCATTGGTAACAATCAATGTTGTCTTGTCCTTATAATGAGGAGAATTCTGTATGTATTTCCAAATGTCGCCAATGTACTGATCAGTTTTTCGGATTGCTTTTATATAATTCTGATAATCATTTTGATGACCATAATAATCCGGATCCTTAAAAGCGATAAGCATCAATTTCGGCTGTTGCTCGTCGAAAGTATTCATTGCAATTTGAAGTGTTGTTATATCCTGCCTATAACCACCTGTTCCGTCACCATTTACACCACAATTAAAATAAGGTCGGTATTGATTCTGATAATCAGTATCCACACAATTGGAAAGTACGTGGAGCTTATCCTTAGAAGCTATGATACAGCATTTGGTATAAGGATCTGTTGTATTCTTCAACCAAATTTGAAATATCGATGGATTATCAGGAAACTGTGCTCCATTGTTTTGTATAGATTGATAATTCCCAGTACAAACAGCTGTATGTCCGGGAACGGTGTAAGTTGGCCCTTCATTCGCGAAATGGGTTAACAAAACTCCAAATTCAGCTAAACTGTCGCGAACAGGAATATTTACACGCATTGGGTCTCCCCAAGTCTCAGAATATCGCGCTCCATCAATCATTATAATGATCACGTTCTCCGTTTGATACTGGCGCAAAGCAACTTTATCACTAGAACAAGAAAACACGAATACTAACAAAACAGTAAAAAGCAACTGTCGAACCATATGGCAAAGTACAAAATCCGATTGAAAATAACTATATACCAATTTGGAAGACAGATCGAAACGGTTATAGAGAGCGAATAATGATTCGCCAAAAAAAACAAATCCCTCTCTTTCGAAAGGGATTCTACCAACAATAAAAACAAAGCCTTTCGGACTTGTTTAGAATAAAGCCATTACAAATTGGACAAAGCCTCTTTCACCAATTCGGCTACTCGTTTTCCATCGGCTTGACCAGCTATTTGTCCGTTGACTGCGCCCATTACTTTGCCCATGTCAGCCGGACCAGCGGCACCAATTGCTTGGATTTTCGCTGAAACAACGCTTCTGATTTCGTCATCAGAAAGCATTTTTGGCAAGTATTCCTCAATTACTTTAGCCTGGAAGATTTCTTCATCAGCCAAGTCTTGACGACCTTGCTCAACATACAATGTGTATGTCTCCATTCGCTGCTTGTGCAACTTCAAAACAATTTTGTTAGCTACTTCTTCTGTCACTTCTCCAGATCCTGAAGTTGCTTCTAACATTAGTTTGCTTTTAATATCACGAAGTGCTGCAAGGCGTTCTTTTTCCTTAGCAAGCATTGCGTTTTTAATATCCTGATTTATTCGTTCTGTAAAGTTCATTTTAGAAGTTCTAATCGCTTCTGGTAGGCAAAGTTACAAAAAACTTTGTACTTAAACCGATTTAGTTATAACGTAATAAGGTGACTAATAGTATAGTCACCTTATTATTTTTATCTCTTAGTCAACATTATCGTGTAAGAACGAGTTGTTCGTTCTCAATCCGCCGTCGCTGTCTTTTGTAATTCCAAAGCGACTTAAACGCTCATCATCACTATGAGCTGTGTTTTCCAAACGAATATTTCGTCTTTCAAATGCCGGCTCACCTTCCAATTCTTTCAAACCTTCAGCACGCTTGATCTTTGCGTTGTTTGCTCTAATACGCTCTAAACGCTCAGCATTTCTGCGTTGCAATTCGTCGTTGGAGATTACGGCACGATCATTTGCCTGAGCTGAAGTGTTTGTATCAAAATCATCATCCAATGTCAATACATTCTTTGCCGGAGCAGATTCTGTATTTACAGAAGTTGAACTCACTTCCCACTCTAAATCCAATTGTGGAGTTTCACTTACCGGCTCAACCACAGGAGTTGGAGCTACAAATGAAGGAGTTGGCTCAACAACAGCTTCAGGAGTTACTTCTTCAGCTGATTTCAAAAATGGTTCTTCAGTTACAGGAAACGAAGCTGCTTGCTGCGTTGGATGTGTCAACGGCGAAGTAATTTCGTTTGTTGCAGAAAGACTTGTTTTCTCGTCTTCTAACTGACGAAGATTGCGCTCAGGCGCTTTCTCAAAACCCGTTGAAGGCTCCGATTCAAATCCAGTTGCAACCAATGTAACACCAACTTTTCCACCCAACGACGGATCGTAACCATGACCGAAGATAACTTCAGCAGTTGATCCAGCCGCATCCTGAATGTAATCAGTGATATCACCCATTTCTTCCATTGTCAACTCAATATCACCGTAAGTAATATTCAACAATACGTGAGTTGCACCACCGATATCGTTGTTGTTCAACAATGGAGAATTCAATGCTTCACGAACCGCAACCATTGCACGATCATCACCTTCAGCAGATGCAGATCCCATAATAGCAACACCAGAATTTCTCATTACCGTATTTACATCGTTGAAATCGACATTGATAATACCTGTAACAGAAATAACTTCTGCAATTCCTTTTGCTGCAGTACACAATACATTATCCGCCATTGCGAAAGCCTGACTCATGGTAAGATTTCCACCAATCTCTTTCAAGCGTTCGTTGTTAATGATCAATAATGTATCAACGTTTGAACGCAATTCATCTAATCCTTCTTCAGCTTGCTGACGACGACGACGTCCTTCAAAACCGAAAGGAACAGTTACGATACCTACAGTTAATATTTTCAATTCTCTCGCTACTTGCGCAATTACAGGAGCAGCACCAGTTCCGGTTCCACCACCCATTCCTGCAGTAACGAAAACCATCTTCGTTCCGTTTCCTAGTAATTCACGCAACTCATCGATGTTCTCGATAGCTGCATTTTTTCCGATTTCAGGAATCGCACCAGCACCACGACCTTCAGTAAGACTTGGTCCTAACTGAATTTTAGAAGGAACCGGTGAAATATCCAATGCCTGACGATCGGTATTACACACAATGAAATCAACTCCTTTGATTCCCAGGTTGTACATGTGGTTTACGGCATTGCTTCCACCTCCTCCAACACCAATCACCTTGATGATTGAGTTGTTATTTCCTTTTGGCAAATCGAATTCCATATTGTTTGTTTTTATTATTGGTTGTTGTCCGGGCGAATGATGATTCGCCCTTACACATTTCTATTTTTTATTCTTCTTCAGAGAAGAACTCTTTTCCTTTTGTAATGAACTTGTCGAACAACGACTCGCGGCGTTTTGTTGACTGCTCTTTTGGTTGCTTTTCTTTCTTCGCGCTTACCGTTTCGGTATTCACTGAAACTGAAGAAGCAGCGGTTTCTTTCTCGAATCCTTTCAAGACTAAACCAATACCTGTTGAGTACATTGGGCTTGAAATTGCTTCGATCGTATTTGTTGAAGCCAAATGCTCTGTTGGATAACCAACGCGAGTATTGATTCCAGTTACATACTCGAATAACTGCGTAATGTGCTTCAATTGAGATCCACCACCTGTAACAACGATACCAGCGATCAAACGTTTTTCGTAACCCGAATTCATGATCTCATAGTGCACTTGCTCAATGATCTCTTCCATTCGTGCCTGCACGATCTCGCACAGCCGTCGCCGCAGCTCAGT